>JARBUP010000185.1 GCA_029239575.1 Bacillota bacterium | reverse complement strand
AATAGGGTCTATTTTGGGAGTTATAAAAAACAGTTTTAATAAAAGTTGAAAATATATTACAAAAAAGTGAAAATAAAGACAATATTTAATGATTTAACTTTTGTATAATTATATCATACAAAACAAATAAAAATAATATAAAATAAAAAGGTGGTAATTATATGAATTCAATGGAAAGAGTAGTAACAGCATTACAACACAAAGAACCTGACAGAGTTCCTGTATATCCGATTTTAAGTGGTATCAGCAGAAAATTAGTAAATACAAGCTATAAAGATTGGTGTACTAATTCGGACATATGCGCTGATGCACTTTATAAATCAGTTAAAGAATTTGATTTAGATTGTGTAGTAACTTTAATTGACTTGTCCGTAGAATGTGATGCATGGGGACAAGAGTTGATTTTTCATGAAAACGATGCACCACACCCTAATTATAGTAATTTGGTTGTAAAAGATATAGAAGACTATGCTAAAATAAAAAAAGTTGATTACAGAACATCAAAAAGAATGATGATGCATATTGAAACATGCAAACAATTAGTAGAAAAAGCCAATGGTGAATTTCCTGTTGTAGCATTTGTTTTTGGTCCATTAGGAGTTCTTTCTATGTTAAGAAATCAACAGGATTTGTATTTGGATTTATATGATGATCCTGAAGCAGTTAAAGAGGCAGCTAAACAAATTAATGAAACTTTAAAAGAATATACTTCTGCACTTATAGACACAGGTGTTAGTGCCATAATGCTTGATACCCTTTTTTCATCTGGATCCATAATGTCTAAAAATATGTGGAGGGAGATGGAAGGTCATCTTGTAAAAGAATTAGCGGATTTAGTACACGAAAGAAATTGCTTAGTTATGATTCATAACTGTGGTCAAAAAATTTATTTTGATGCGCAAATTGAAACAATGAACCCGATTGCCATATCATTCTTATATCCACCGGATGACTGCAAGGATTTTGCAGAGTGCAAAGAAAAATATGGGGATAAAGTTACACTTATAGGTTGTGTTACTCCTGCAAAAGCAGTTATTGGAACTGATGAAGAATGGGATCAGGAATGTAAAGATCAAATTGATGTATTTAAAAAAGATGGTGGATTCATGTTAGCAACAGGCTGTGAATATCCTTCTAATGCATCATTTGAAAGAGCTAAAAGAATGGTTGAAATTGCAAAAACATATGGAAAATATTAAACTAACAACAATAGATTTATTTAGGTGAAGTTGAAGAAGTAATAAAAAAACATATTGATGAATATTAAATTGCAGTTATATAAAGTGACATTAAAAAACAGACGGTATCAAATAATGATAAGTGTCTGTTTTTTAATGTTATTTTTTGAAGCTGCTTTTTTGTTTATGTGAATTATGCTCAAACGGTTAGCCTATTGTTTTAAAAAACTTTTCTCACGGGAAGATCTGTATACTTTAGGAGATATTCCTGTTATTTTTTTAAATACTTTTGTAAAATAGCTTTGATCGTCAAAACCACACATATTAGAAATTTCAACTAAAGATAGATTGTTGTTAAGCATAAGTATTTTACTTTTCTCAATTCTAATTATATTAATATAATTAGTTAAACTTTGACCTGTTTCCTCTTTAAATATAGTGCTTAGATATGAGCTGCTTAGGTAAACGTAATTTGCTATTTCATCAAGGCTAAGTTTTTTTGTATAATTTGATTTTATGTACTGAATTACCTTATACACTACATCAGAGTGTTTAACATTTGTAAAATCGAAAGAATAATTTATAAATCTGTGAAGGATACCTGTTAACCATACGCTTAAATCTTCTATGTCATTGAATTGTTCAATTCTTTTAATATAATTATCGTTAAAGCAAAATATTTCATTTATATTTGCACCTGCATCAATTGTGGCCCGTGACAATAAAACAATTAATTCAATTACTCTTACTTTAATAATTTCAAGGTTAAACTCGCTTGCTAAAAAAATATGTGCTAAAAGATCATTAAACAATTTCTGTGAACCTTTTTTATCTCCTGAAACTATCATTTTTTGAAGTTGCTTTTCATATAAAATTGGGTAATTATGTTTTACTTCTGAAGTATGATAAATATCAGTAAGACTGTAAACAGAATTTAAAAGCATTTTTTGTTCATAAACAAAAACTCCTACCTTACTATGAGGTATACCGCAAATAGCATTTGATTCTAATGATAATAGTTCTGACATGCTATTTACCTTTGATGTGGTCAAATGAGGAAGCGTTTTGCAGTATTCCATCATTATGGGATTTACCTCATCTAAACATTCAGAAAAATCATCATCAAATTCCATGATTATAGGACCTGCCGTAATTGAGCCTATCAAATTGCCTTTTTCATCAGAAAGTGAAGCTGCAATATAAATAAAACCTTTTGGACAGTAATAAATATATTTTCCGTTCCATCTGTAAGCTTCATTGCTTCCGTACATATGAAGATTTATTTTATTGCATGATTGATTATTGCAATGTTCACAGAAATTTACTCCATTATCTGTATTAAATGTAATTTGAGATTTTACTGTGTCTAAAAGCGAGCACTGAACCGAATTTAAGTTTGTTATATTTTTCATATATCTTATACATAATTCTTCAAGTTCATTTATCATATTTTCTCCTAAATAAGTAAAAGTTTGAAAAAATTTTAATTAATAAGGTTATTTAATCAAAAAAAATTAAATTAGCTAATATAATTATACTACAAACGATAATAATTGTATACTAACTAAATCAATAAAACCATTGAAATTTGTTGGTTTTATATCATATTATTCAAATGTAAAAAATATGAATTCAACTTTATTTTAATATTTATTCTGTTATTATAAATTAAATTTCTTGCTATATTGATATAACTGTTAGGTTATAAAAATATAAAAACTAATTCATTACATTATTCTAAAAATGTTATGACAACGTTTTGTTTTGTAGTATAATGTATATATATTTCATTGAGGTGATAACTTGGAAAGAAAAATAGGAATTATTATAAATAATATAGATATTTTCAAAACAATAGAAAAATTATATGAGGAAGATATAAAAAAAAATAAAATAATTTTAGAAATGTTGGATGCTGAAACTATTGAAGATCAAGGAATTTTGCTTGAAAAAAAAGGTGTTAAATCAATTATCGCAAGAAGCGGAGGATATTTTCACACCATAGGCAAAGTAAATGTTCCAATAATAGAATTAAAAATATCAACTCTTGACATTCTGTATGCTATTAAAACAGCAAAAAAATATAACAAAAATATTGTTTTAATGCTTTCAGAAATGGAAAGTTTTGATTATTTAGAGTGGAAAGATCTCATCAATAAAGATGTAACGATAGAAAAATTTAAAGATCATTATGAAATCGAAAAAATTATATTAAAATATGAATGTGATTTAGAAAATGTTGTAATAGTTGGTGGAGGCATTCCTTGTAAAATCGCACTTAAATATAAAATTGATTATGTACATATTTGTGCATCAGATGATTCAATACATGATGCCATAAATAATGCAAGAAAAATCGTGGACAGCTTGTATGAGCAAAAATATAAGAATGAAGTTTTAAATACAATACTTGATGGAGTTCATGATGCAGTATTAGCAACAGATAAAGAAGGTAATATTATTTTGTATAACGAAAGAGCTAAAGAGCTTTTAAAAAAGGACAGTATTGAAGTTATAAAAAATAATTTGAAAGATGTTTTTCCTGATTTTAGCTTTATTTTAGATGTATTAAAAAATAAAACAAATAAATATAACGAAATAATTCATTATAAGAAATTAGTCGCAGCTGCAAATATTTCTTTGCTTGAAGTAGATGGACATGTATCCGGAGTTTTATGTTCTTTCCAGGATATTACTAAACTTCAAAGCTTAGAGAAAAAAATAAGATATGAGTTGAATAAAAAAGGTCTTGTAGCAAAATACAAATTTGAAAATATTATAGCTTATGACCAATCTATGAAAGATACATTATTAGATGCTGTTAAAATAGGTTGTTCTGGATGCACTGCTATGATTTATGGAGAATCAGGAACGGGCAAAGAAATGATTGCTCAAAGCATACACAGTATCTCAGATAGAAATAGCGAACCCTTTGTTGCTATAAATTGTGCTGCTTTAACTGAAAATTTATTAGAAAGTGAACTTTTTGGATATGAGGAAGGCTCTTTTACGGGAGCAAGAAAAGGTGGCAAAGTTGGATTATTTGAGCTTGCGCATGGGGGTACAATTTTTTTAGATGAAATAAATAGTATTTCTATAAATCTTCAAACTAAACTTTTGCGTGTTTTAGAAGAAAAAGAAGTTATGAGGATTGGTTCAGATTATGTTATTCCTCTTGATGTAAGAGTAATAGCAGCAGCTAATGAAAATTTAAAAAACAAAATAGATGAAGGTAGTTTCAGAAGGGATTTATTTTATAGGTTATGTGTATTAGAACTTCATATACCTCCTTTGAGGGAAAGAAAAAAAGATATAATTCCACTTTTTAAATATTATCTATCCGGTTATAAAAAAGAATATGACAAATTAATTGACGATCAAGAATTACAAAATAAATTAATTAATTATTCTTGGCCTGGAAATGTTAGAGAACTTAAAAATGTTGTACAAAGATACATAATATTTGGGGAAGTAAAACTTGATGAAAATAGATATGATAATGCTTATGTTCACATAAATGATATTGATTTAGATAAGAAAATTGAAACTAATAAATTAAACAAAAATATAACATTAGAATTAAAAGAAATTAATAAGTATGTAGAAACAAAGTTAATAGATATGTTAGAACAACAGGGTATGGGAAAAAATGAAATAGCTAAGACCTTAGGTATTAGCAGGTCATCTTTGTGGAATAAGATAAATAATAATTAATAAACACCTGTGTTCAAATTTCTAAACACAATGTTTAAAAAAGTAAACATAAAATTTAAACTAATGCCTAAATTTTTATAAAAATATGAAAATTTAGGCATTTTTATTTTGGCACAGATCTTGCTTGTTTTATAAATGTAAGAATTAATAGGAGGACGAAATGGAGCTTAAAAGTTTTGATGAATTAATAAAAAAAGTGCAAAGTAACAGCATTATAAAAAGAGTTGTTGTGGCTGCTGCTCATGATGAACATACACTGCAAGCAGTATTTAAAGCAGTTGAAAATAACATAGTGGATCCGATTTTAGTAGGAGATAAAACTAAGATAAACGATATTTTAAAAAATCTAAATATAGATTTTGATGAAAAAAAAATCATAAATACAAATAACGATGATGAATCTGCAGAAGTAACAGTTAAAATCATAAACGAAAATAATGCTGATTTTATAATGAAAGGCAAAATTCAAACAGCTGATTTACTAAGAGTTGTTGTTAACAAGGAAAAAGGACTTCATACGGGAAGAGTAATGTCCATGATGGTAATACATGAAATGCCTACATATCATAAGCTGTTAGTTGTTACTGACGGTGGTATGATGATGTATCCTACCTTGGATGAGAAAAAACAAATAATAGAAAATGCTGTTGATACATTAATTAATATGGGATATGAAAATCCAAAAGTTGCAGTTTTAGCTGCGGTTGAAAATGTAAACCCTAAAATGCCTGAATCAGTAGATGCAGGATTATTAAAAGAAATGAATCAAAAAGGAGAAATAAAAAACTGCATAGTTGAGGGTCCCATATCATATGATTTGGTCATGAGCAAGGAATCTGCAGATATTAAAAGTTTTAAAAGTCCAGTAGTAGGAGAAGCAGACATATTAATAGTTCCAAATATCACAGCAGGAAATATATTAGGAAAATCATTAGTTTATTCTGCAGGTGCTACAATGGCAGGGTTTATTGTTGGAGCTAAAGTTCCTATTGTATTGACATCAAGAGGATCTTCATCAGAAGAAAAATATTTA
>JARBUP010000184.1 GCA_029239575.1 Bacillota bacterium | reverse complement strand
TTCTATTTTATCAGCTATAAAAATAACTTTCTCAAGCAAAGACATATTCTCCCTACCTGTTGTATGATATTTTATAGCATTTATTATATCTTCATCTGAGATGTTATATTCTTCTGTTGCTAAAGAAGCCCCAATATGAGAATGAATTAAATTATCATTATTTTTATTTTTATCATTTTTTTCAGTTTTTTCAGATATATTAAATTTATTTTTTCCACAGTCATGTAAAAGCCCTGCAACATAAGCTTTATCTTTACTTATTCCATAATTATTAGCAAGTTTCTCAGCCTCATTAGCAGTTCTTAAACAGTGATTATATAAACTATTACCAATTGATTTTTCAAGTTTCAGTTTAATTGTATCTATATGTTCTATATCCATGCTATTACACCGTATATAAATTATTTTTTATTATATATTGTTCCACGCTTTCTGAAACTAAATATTTAATAGATTTGTTATTTTTTATTCTGTCTCTTATATCCGTTGAAGATATTTGAAGCATGGGAACTTTTAAAATTTCAATTTTTCCATCAAATATTTCTCTAATTTCTTCTATTTTATTTAGTGCATCTTGATCACACACACCTGGTCTATTAACAGCAATAAATTTTAAGTGCTTTAATAACTCCTGAGGTTCCTGCCATTTGGGCAAATCAATGATAGCATCCATTCCAGTTATAAAATAAAACTCTGTATCATCATATATTTTAATTAATTCTTTAACCGTATTTATTGTATAACTTTTTTCCTTATTTTTGATTTCAATATCTGATACCTCAAAATTATTATTTGCCATAGTTGCAATTATAGTCATTAAATATCTATCAAAGGAACTTGCACCTGTAATATTTTTAAATGGTGGATTTCCAGCTGGTATAAATATTATTTTATCCATATTATAAATATTTAACACTTCATTAGCAATAACTAAATGTCCGAGGTGTATAGGATCAAAAGTGCCTCCCATAATGCCAAATCGTTTTTTTGCCATCATGATCTCCTCAAAATTTTCCCTTTATTTTTAGCAATCCAAATATATATTACCGATAATATTAATGCAAATATGAAATAAATTAAATTTACTTCTTGATATAGTTTGTTAAGAAGTATTAGTTTGCCAACACAGGCACCTAATATACCATCAAATACTAAAGGAAAGTATTTTTTAATTACGCTATTTTTAATTATATTTAAACGTTTTATTAAACTATCCCTACCTAAATAATAACCTTGCATAAAACCAGTATATGAAATATATAAAATATTTATCCCAAGACTAATTACAGCAAGCAATGATAAATGATAACTATTATCAAGACATAAAAGTAAAGCTGAAGAAACATAAAAAGGAGTTAAAACTACTTGAGTAAAAGAATCTCCCATTCCTGCAGCAAATCCCATCATTCCTTTTTTTATATAACTAATATCAACACTTTCCTTTCCCAGAATAATTTCTTCTTCTAAAGAAATTATATAACCATGAATTGAAGTGCCTATATTTGGTTCAGTATTAAAAAATTCAGTATGTCTATAAATAATTTCTGATGCATTTATTTTATCTTTATATAATTTATTAATTATGTTTTTTATACTTTGAGCAAATGCCATTCCCTGCAATCTCTCAAAATTATAACATGCATGTGAAAAATTCATCCAAATAAACCAAGAATAAATTAAATCCCATTTGTTCAATAATCTATTTTCTTTATTTTTTAAGTAACTATTTTTTTCAATATAAAAATCTTTATAAGATATTATTAAAAATAAAATCATTAATAATAATATAATAAAAACATAGCTAAAATTAAAAATGGTAGCCAAAAATAAAGATATTAAAAAAATAAAATTGCCTTTTTTATTTTTTACTTTTAATAAAACATTTATTACAGATAAACTTATTAAATAAATTCCAAACAAAAATAAAATATTTTGTATTATATGAAATTTTACAATATCTTTAAAAAGAAAAATTAAAAACAATGAAATCAACATTACTAAAGAGCTCATGAAATATAATAAAATTTGCGGCAATACTCCATTATAAATAGTTATGTTTGGATTTTTACCTTCTTTATATTTTTCATCATATTTTCTTACAAATATAGAATTTATATTCAATCTATATTTCCATATTAAAATACCTATATAACCAAAAGCATAAGAAAAAGCAGCTGACTGTATTGGCGATAAACGAAATAAAATTGCACAAACAGCTGCTATAATTGCAGTTAAACACTGATCCCCTTTTAGAGAACCACCTGTTGACACAAAATCTATGTATATTATATTTACTACGGCACCAGCCATTATTCCTAACTTAAAATCACCCAGTATCAAACCTGTTATCATTCCAGAAATAATTGGGCGGTACAATGTATAATATCCTATTCCAAATGATAAAGCAGTATTGCTTCCCCAAAAATATAACAAACTAATTAAAAAAACATTTATATAATTTATATTTTCCATAATAAATTAAATTTTTTGAACCTTGTCGCTTGGCAACATTTGTATTTCTACAGAAATCCCTTTAAGTTCTATTTTCCTAAAAATTTCAAGTTCACTATCGGACATGTGAATTGAATTAATTATTTTTTTGCGTCCTTCACTGTAACCTAAGCCACCAACATTTACAGTACTTACTTTTACATTTAATTCTATTAGTTTATAAATATTTTCTACATTTCTGCTTAAAATCAGTAAATTATTTTTGTTATCATCTAAATTTAAATATTCTGCTGAGTTTTCAACAGACATAACATTTACAGTTATATTATTTGGTGAAGATTCCTTTATTAAAGAAGACATAAAATCATCTTTGGCATATTCATCATCAACTATTAATACTTCATTTATTTTTAAAGATGGTATCCATGACACAACAACCTGACCATGCAAAAGTCTGTCATCAATTCTTGTTAAAACTATATTTTTCATTTGTCCTCCAACGTATTAATCTGTTGAAAATTTTTCATTTACAAAGACAATACTTTTCTTTCCGTTTTTAATAATTTTTTCTGCTATTTCATCTAAGCTATAAGCGTTTTTATTAACTGCGATATCAATGAATAATGGGAAATTAACACCTGTTATATGATAGAAATTATTATTTTTTAAAGCTCTCTGAACAGCATTAAACGGACTTCCCCCATACATATCAGTAAATACTATTAGTTCTTCGCTTGAAAATTTTTCTATTGTATCTGAAACTTCTTTTGCTAATGTTTCAAAGCTTTCCCCTAAATTAAATGATATACTTTTAGCGCCATCTATTTTGCCTATTATAATTTCTGAACTTCTAAGCAATTCTTTACCAAAATCCCCATGAGTCACTATTAAAATATTAACCATAATTATATTCTCCTCTATGTTTATAAATACTTAAAGTTTTACGTAAATTTACGCATCAATACCCATAACAACTAATTGCTTTTTATAAACTTAAAAATTTGTTTTCTAAACCAAAATACTTATTGAACTAAGTACAAGTTATAACTTTCACCAAAAATTTACTACTTACTTTTTGTGTGGCTATCATATTATAACATATTATTTTGTTTTTTTGTATTAATATGTTATAATGTATTTAAAAAATATTGAACTTATATATAGGAGTTTTAAATGAATACTGAAAATTTTAAATTTTTTCAAAATAAAGAATGCGAATATTTTCCATGTCATAAAACTAATGATAAAGAAAATTTCAATTGTTTATTTTGTTATTGTCCATTATATATGTTAAAAGATCAATGTGAAGGTAACTTCATTAAAAATTTTGGCATAAAAGATTGTACAAATTGCCTTGTTCCACATTCTAAAGGTAGCTATGAAAAAATTATGTCCAAAATGAAGTTAGTTTTAGATAATGGAAGCGACTTTTAATTTATGCATAATAGAAATTAGAACGCAGAGCGTTCTATTTTTTTTATTTAAAATCTATATTTTGTTCTTTCCAGCCATTATTAGTTAAATAAGATATTTTATTAAAACCTAATTTTTGTATGAGATTGTACATTTCATCAAATTTGCATGTTATACCATCAACATTATGCGCATCTGAATTAATTATAACAGGAATATTTTTATCCATCATCATTTTTATAATAAAGGTTGATGGATATTGTTCTTTAGTGTACCCTCTGGCAATACCACCAGTATTTATTTCAACAACAGATGAAGTATTTTTTATTACATTTAAACATGCTTCAACTGTATTTAAATACCAGTCATCTCTTTCATCAAACAAAATATTGTTAATATTATTTTTTTTAATTAAATCAAGATGTCCAATAATAGGTGGTTCATAAGTATAAGCCATTTCTGAAATTAAATCATAGTAGGTTTCAATAGCAAGTTTCTTATTGTTTTTAAAACTTACTTCAATGCCTCTTAAAATTTCATCTAAAGTATAATCAACAGTCCACATAATTCCATCATTAAATTTCCCAAGATAATGAACTGAGCCAATATAATAATCTAAAGAGTGCATTATTTCCTTTATTTCATTACTAAAACCAATTTTAGGTATATAATCAAGTTCCATTCCAATCAAAACATCAATTGTACCTTTGTATTTTTCTTTCAAGTTATTCATTTCATCTAAATATTTTTGTACATTGATATTTTGTATATTCCAATCAGAAAAAAAAGGAGTTGGCCCATGAGTGGAAATTCCTATTGACTGCATATTAGAATTAATTGCTGATAAAACCATTTCTTCTATTGAATTTTTACCATCACAGTATAATGTATGTGAATGTAAATTAGTTAAATGCATGACTCCTCCATTATATTAAAACTTAAGTATACCAATATATATTTTAATTGATGTTAATGAAATAGTAAAGAAACTTTTTTTATTTTTGAAATTCAATTCACTAATATTTTTTTAGTACGTATATTAATTGTAAGAATTAATTTAATATTAAATTTGGAGGAATGTAAATGAGTTATTCACAAAATTATAATAATATGATGAAATATTATAACACTTATCCGAGTAGGCCTATGATGAATTGTAATGACAGAATGGGAAATATGGATTATATAAATGGTGATATGCCAGCTATGCCAGCATCATATAACATGTATAACAATATGATGCCACAAATGGCCAATGTGCCAGGTATGCCTAATATGCCAAATATGCCTACTACGCCAAGTATGCCAAGTATGCCAAACATGCCAGGTATGCCAAACATGCCAGGTATGCCTACTATGCCTAACATGCCGAGTATGCCTAATATGCCTACTATGCCTGGTATGCCATTTATACCTGATAGTGAAATGCCTAATTTCCCAATGACAGATGTAGAAATGCCTAATATACCTATGAATGGTAATCGTCCTAATATGCCTAGTGATGGCAATTTGTATCCAGATATGCAAAACATGCCAAGTGTACCTATGCCGATGGATTGCCAAAGATTAATGGAATATATGCAAAATATGAATTGTTTCCAAAATATGAACATGATGCCTGGAATGCCAGGTGCTCCTATGATGCCTGGAATGCCTACAACACCGGGTACAGGTACTCCTTCTGCTCCAAGGACTACACCTACTGCTCCAGGAATGCCAAGTATGCCTACTATGCCAGGAATGCCAGGAATGCCAAGTACTCCTACCGCTCCTAGAACTACACCAACTACACCTACTGCTCCAGGAATGCCAAGTATGCCTACTATGCCAGGAATGCCAAGCACTCCTACTGCTCCTAGAACTACACCAACAACACCTACTGCACCAGGTACAGGTACTCCTACTGCTCCAAGGACTACACCTACTGCTCCAACAACACCAGGAATGCCTACTATGCCTACTATGCCTGGTATGCCAAGTACTCCTACTGCACCTAGAACTACACCTACTACACCAACAACACCTACTGCACCGGGTACAGGTACTCCTGCTGCTCCAAGGACTACTAC
>JARBUP010000183.1 GCA_029239575.1 Bacillota bacterium | reverse complement strand
ACCTGCTGAATTGAGAATGATTCTGGATCATGAGTTGGTTCATTTAAAGAGAAATGATATTTTAGTAAAGACAATAATAATGTTTACTTCTGCTGTTCATTGGTTCAACCCTGCTGTGCATCTTATGGCAATACAAGCAAATAAAGATATGGAGCAGTCTTGTGATGATTATGTTATTAACGGAACTGATGTTGATGAGAAAAGGTTATATTGCAATATAATACTTAAATTGGCTGTAATGAACAAAGATACTTCAGGACATGTTTTTTCAACTAATATTATAAGTAGTAGAAAGAATCTTGAACTGAGAATCAAAGATATTTTTGATAATTCAAAGAAAAAAAGCGGTGTTGTTGTACTAGTTACAGTAATATTGCTTGTGATAATATCCGGTACTATATTTAATGTAAGCGGTGCAGAACAATCAGATAAAGTATTTCCACAATATGATTCCTTGAATGAATATAGTGAAGTTAAAAATGAAAATAAAATTCAAGATGAAAACAAATTAGAAAATAATTTTGGAAACAATGAATTTAAAAACCAAATACTTGATGAAAATAATGAAACTCAAAACATCGATGATGAGTCAGACTCAATAAAACTGCCTATAATCGATGGTACACAACAAGCAGAAAACGGCTTGGAAAATTCTTTAGAAATACATGAAGAAATTATTATTGAAGATGAATTAACAGAAATTGTGATTGTTGATTTAAATCAGTTGGAAAACCAATTGCAAGAAACTAAAACTGTTGATATATCAGATGAATAATGTTTTAGTATTCAAAGGAGGTATTACATATGAGGAGAAAAATAAGTTTGTTTTTAGTAATCTTATTGATGACTATAGCAATAATATCTGTTAATGAGGCAGAGGCAGCAAGCAGTGTGAGGGTTTCACTGCCAACATTTAAAGTAAACTTAAATGGAGTAAGTATAGAAAATAGTTATAGACAATATCCCTTGATTGTTTACAATGACATAACTTATTTTCCCATGACATATTATGACAGCAGATTCATGGGGCTTGAAAGTTTATGGGACAACAGTACCGGACTTAAAATAATAAAAACCGGTGCCAATTGGAGTTATCAAAAATACGAATCAACAGTAAAAAATAGTAACATTTACAATGCTCAAATAGCTCAATTCAAAATTACGGTGAATGGAATAACAATTGACAACAACAAAGAAAAATATCCTTTGATACTATTTAAAAATGTAACATATTTTCCATTGACATGGAGATTAGCCGTTGAAGAATTTGGTTGGAAGTATACTTTTGACCCAAAAAATGGTTTAGTTATAAATTCAACTAATAGCACTCCGTCAGCAGGTCAATTGACACTACCTATTGTTACTCGTGAGCATGGAGAAAAAGGAGCATTTACCATGGCGGGGGACTATTTTTATTATGAAGGAGCAAACGGAATCATTTATCAGGCTCCTATAATAGGTCCGGAAAGTACAAAAAAGGTTTATCAGCTTCCTGGATCAGGATATGGGCAAGCAATTGTTTATGCAAACCTTAAAACGGAAAATGGCAAGGCTCTCCTTAGTTACCACACAGGAGGAGCAACCATGGGATCTGACCATCTTATATGGCTTAAAGAGGATGGTTCTTTTGAAGAAATAGACAGTGGATATTCAGTTATGAAAATATATGATGATTACACTATTCGTGTGGAACAAAGATTTTCATTCAATGTAAACAATCTCCAGGTAAAAAGAAATGGGGAAAAGGATTATGTGAATAAAGGCAATCCTGATTATTCTTACGGCATGTTCATTTATGAGTATGGGGTAGGCAGCAATGGAGGACGTAACGGACAACCCAGTAAAGATTTGTATTTAATAGGTGATGAAATATATGTGCTTGGGTATTATGGCTATTATATGGACGATAATAATGCAGCAACAACAGGTATTTACAAAGTTAACATTAATAACAATGAACAAGTTAGATTGTGTGATAATGAAGTTACAAGTTTCAAAGTTGTAAAAGATACAATATATTTCACAGACCAGAATCAATTTATTTATAAAATTCCTCTTACCGGCGGTCAAGCAGAACTGTTAATAGATGAAGCGGTGAATTTATATGAGGTTTTGGAAGGCAAACTGTATTATTCATTGAAAGATAAAAATAATCAGCTTTATATTTATGGCAGTGATGAGTCAGTAAATACCGGAGGTATACTTAAAAGTTTAGAAGTACAAAATGGTTATATGGTAGCTATATTTGATAAATTTAGTGAATCTCAATATAAAATGATGATTTTTAATGATAATGGCAAATTATTATATAAGTCCATTGAAAATGTGCTTTTAGTACGAATAGAGAATGGCAAGGTTGTTTTTGTAAAAGATAATTGATAACATCTGCCTAATTGTAAGCGTTCAGGTGGCATATTTTATATTAAGGGCAAATTGTTTCTGTATCCAATAACAAGTTATTTCTGTTGAATTTATTTAGAACAAGTGATATATCATTGAGTAAGTATTTAAGAATTTGGAGGATAATTTTGATAAATGGTATTTTCAAGTTTAGTTTTCTTATATTTATTTTTTCCCATAAATTTAATCTTTTACTTTATTAGTAAAAATAACACATACAGAAATATTATTCTGTTAAGTTTTTCCTTGTTTTTTTACGCCTGGGGCGAACCGTTCTTTATTTTAGCATTATTATTAAGTGGAATCATTAATTATTGCTTTGCAATATTAATTGATAAATACAAGGGAACATACAAGAGCAAAATTGCTTTGTATACAGCAATAATAATTGATTTATCAATGATTGGGATATTTAAATATTATAACTTTTTTGTTAATAATATAAACTTTGTTTTTAATACAAATATTAATTTAAGTTCAATTGGATTACCCATTGGAATATCATTTTATACATTTCAAATAATTTCATATGTTATAGATGTATACAGACAAGATGTTCCTGCGCAAAAGAAGTTTTATAAGCTACTTTTATATATGTCCCTTTATCATCAATTAATCGCAGGACCAATTGTAAGATATATTGATGTGGCTAATGAAATAGATTACAGGGTTATAACACTAAATAATTTCAGTTATGGAATCAACAGATTTATAATAGGTTTATTAAAGAAGGTAATAATTGCAAACACAGCCGGTCAGGTTGCGACTGCGTTTTTGGACAGCAATTTAAATGAATTGTCAATATTGGGAGCTTGGCTTGGAATAATTATGTATACAATTCAAATATATTTTGATTTTTCCGGATATTCAGACATGGCAATAGGGTTAGGAAGAATGTTTGGATTCACTTATAAAGAAAATTTTAACTATCCCTATATTGCAAAAAGTGTACAAGATTTTTGGAGAAGATGGCATATTTCATTAAGCTCCTTTTTTAAGGATTATGTTTATATTCCTCTTGGGGGAAACAGAAATCATTTTGTTCGCAATGTAATGGTTGTTTGGATACTGACAGGTTTTTGGCATGGGGCAAGCTGGAATTTTATCATATGGGGTTTGTATTATGGTATTTTCTTATTGTTAGAAAGAAAATTATTATCTAAAATATTAGTTAAAATACCTTCAATATTATCGCATGTTTATTTGATGATTGTAGTTATAATCGGTTGGGTATTTTTCTATTTTGTTGATATTACAAAAGCAATAAAGTTTATAAGCATATTGTTTGGATATGGCAATAATCCGTTATATGACATCAAATTTGAAGTGGAATTTTTTAATAATGTTATATTTTTAATATTTGCATCTTTTTGTAGTACACCTGTATTCAAACATATATATACAAAATTAAATGAATTAATAGTCATAAATTATTATAAACCATCTAAATTGACAGTTATAGTATTTAATGCAGTAATATTAATTGTCAGCACAATATTGTTAGTCGGGCAAACTTATAATCCGTTTTTATACTTTAGATTTTAGAGAGGTAGTCATGGATAAAAAAAATCATTTACCATTATTAAATATATTTATATTTATATCTTTAATTTATATAACAACAATTTTAAACATGTTGGCTCCTAAGAACGAAACAATTTCAGAGGTTGAAAATAGAACTTTAGAACAAAAACCAATTTTTAGCGTGGATAATCTTTTATCAGGAAAGTACTTCAGAGACTTCGAAAGTTTCTTTGCCGACCACTTCATTAGCAGAGAAAAATTCGTTAAAGCAAGCAAAAATATATCATCTTTAAAAGGAATAAAAAGAGAAGAGGAAGTATACTTGGTTGATTTTGACGGTCAAAACGTGGGTGGTAATCAGGAAGAAGCAAACTCAGGTGAAAAACTTGAAGGCAAAAATACAGAGGGAAGTACAAAAGGCAACTTATTAATTATTAATGATACTGTCATGGAATTGTATAAATTTAACCAAAATAATGCTAAATTGTATGCAGACATGATTAATACAGTCAGCAGTAAATTAGGCAAAAGTGTGAATATTTATTCTTTATTGGCACCAATTCAAATAGAATTTTTAAACAACGATAAATATTCAAATTTATCTGATTCTCAAATTGATGCAATTAAATTTATAAATGATAATTATTCGGAAAATATAATTCCTGTTGATGCGTATACACCTATTAAGGAGCATATTAATGAATATGTTTATTATAGAACAGATCATCATTGGACAGCCCTCGGAGCATATTATGGATATACAGGTTTTGTTAATGCTGCCGAACTTAAAGTTATACCTTTAAATAAATATAAAGAAAAAGAGGCTCCAGGTTATCTCGGCTATATATCAACTGTTAATCCATCTGAAAAAGTAAACAACAATCCGGATAATTTAATTTATTATAATCCGCCTGTTACAACTAATATGAAAGTTTTTTACTACGACAAAGAGACCAATAAACAGAAATCATATAATGGTGAAGTAATTGATAAAAAATACGTTTCTTTAGATCAAAAATATGGTGTTTTTTTAGGCGGTGATTTTGCACTTGGCGTTATTAAGACTGATGCGAAAACAAACAGAAAAATCATGGTTATAAAAGATTCATACGGAAATGCTTTCATTCCGTTTTTAACACCTCATTACAGTGAAATATATGTAGTTGACCCAAGACACTATAAAGAAAGTATTGTCAATTTAGTTAATGAAAACAAAATTAGTGAAGTACTGTTTTTAAATTATATATTAACAACAAACTTTGATAGCTTTATGAATAGTGTTTTAGATTTAGTAAAATAAGACATTAAATATTAATGTAAATAAATAATTAAAAATTTCATAGGAAATAGAGGAGATTTGAAAAAAATCTTCTTTTTTATTACGAATTTTTATGTCGCAAAATATCTATTTTGCGACATAAGGTAATAAAAAACGAGAGCAGAGGCCTTATATTGGCTCGAATTTCAACGATTAGCTCACTTTGGATATTTTGCGCAAATTTGTTATTATGTTTTTCGATTTAATATTATTTCCTTATATGATTATATTTTTTATCTAAATTGTATCTTATTAATATTTTATATTTTTATTTTATATGTTTAAATAATTATTTCCATAATAAGTTAACTGAAAATATTTAATTTTTATTCCAATCAATCATGAAAAATTTCAAGGCTTTAAAATGCGTTTAAACGAAAGTTATTTTCCTTTTCGATTATTTATACCTACCCATATTTAACTCTATAGTCACTTTTAATGATTATTTTGTTTTTTTATTTATTATCGAATATTTTTATCAAACTCGGTTCAAATTTTATCTATTTTATGATGAAGCTTTAAAATGCGTTTTAACGAAAGTTATTAAAATCTTGGTATAACAGACCATGTGCCTTCAATTTATATTTTAGAAAATTAACAGCTTGTCTTTTTTTTCAATTTTGTATATAATTAGTTATAAGATTTTGCGACATTTTAATGTGGAGGATATTATGTATTTAAATTATGGAGATTTATGCCCCGCTCCCATGTGTGATTTTTTAGAATACATGCTTTCAATCAGAGGCAGATCCGAAAAAACTGTCAGTGA
>JARBUP010000182.1 GCA_029239575.1 Bacillota bacterium | reverse complement strand
AATCTTTTTATTATTGAAATAACAAAATCCTTCGCTATCAATCAGGATGACAAAAATAAAAATAATACTTTGTCATCAAGATGACTGTAACTTATGAATACAGTTTTGTATTTATTAATTTATTAAAACTTTAAAAAACCTTCGCCGTAAACTTCGTGTACATTTCTTACAATAACAAATACATTTGGGTCTAAAACTTTTAATTCTTTTTTAAGTATGAAATATTCTCTTTTTTCTAAAATAGTAGTTAAAATTTCTTTTTCTTTGTTTGTATATCCGCCTTCTGCAGTATAAATAGTAACGCCTCTGTTTATTTTATTAAGAATAAATAGTTTTACATCATTAGTTTTATCAGTAATTATAACAACTTCCTTTTTCACACTAAAACCATCAATAAAATAGTTTACTACAAGCCCATTTATAAACCAACCAAAAGCTCCTATAATTCCAGTTGTTAATCCATAAGTATAAAAAGCAAATACTACTACTATTATATCTGCTGCCATTAAACCATTTCCCATGTCTAAATTAAAATATTTATTCAATATTTTAGCTACTATATCAGTTCCGCCTGTTGATGCATTTTGGTTGAATACTATTGATAGACCCATTGCAGCAAGAACTATACCACTTATTAAATTTAATAATACTTCATCTGTAACGGGGTTTGTAGCAGGATAATATTTTTCCATAAGACCCATACAAAATGAAAGAAAGAAAACTGAAAAAATAGTTTTTCCTCCAAATTCAAAACCAATAAATATAAATCCAACAATTAATAAAATTATATTTAAAATTAAGTTTATAAGCGAAATAGGAATGGATAAATAATTATTT
Source organism: Bacillota bacterium (assembly GCA_029239575.1). Taxonomy (GTDB): domain Bacteria; phylum Bacillota; class Clostridia; order Tissierellales; family Sedimentibacteraceae; genus Sedimentibacter. Next base: position 5,181 of record JARBUP010000182.1, on the reverse strand, counting down.
ATTACTATGGAAAGACCGGATACGCCACCTGTTGCTAAATTCTCTGGAACTAAGAAATAATAAATACCTAATGCCACTAAAAATGTTCCAACTGCAATTAAAAGATATTCTTTAATTATTTGTTTATTAAACATATTTCATCTCCTATAAGCTAACCATTATATAGATTAAGCCAGTTATTCTTGTTTATTCTTGTTTTTTCTCATTTTACCTCATTTATTATAATTATTATTCATATATTAACTTATTTGGCTATTTTTATCAAGAAAATAGTATAAAATTAATTATTATTTGAAAAAATAAGCAAAGTTTAAGAAACCCAAGATAAAGAGAGATTAACATTGCAAAAACATTTTTATTCATTTAATTTAAAAACTTTAGCATAATACGAAGGTTTATGTTTAAACGCTATGGTTGTATAAAAATTTTTAAAATGTTATAATCCATTATTATGGGGTATTTATAAGGAGGAGGATAAATTTGGAAGATATAATAGAACAAATAGTTCAAATTGATGCAATGGCTTGTGAAAACAAGAAAAAAAACGAAGAAATACTTATAAAGAAAAAAGATGATTATGAAAATGAAATTACAACATATAGAAATCAAAAAATTGCATTAGCTAAACATAATGCAGAAGTTTTATATAAAAACATAGAAGAAAACCTTGAAAAAGAAGAAATTTTAAAAGAAGAGAAAATTAAAAGTGCAGTTGTGGAAATCGATATGAATTACTCGCAAGTTGAACAAAAAATAATGGAAAAATTATTTAAGAAATTATTTGTATTGGAGGGGTAATATGAACCCTTACATGGCTTATGAAGCTGTAAATACTAAAATTATTACTAAAAAAGGTCATATTTTAAAATCGGAAATGTGGGAAAAAATATTTAATTTCAATACAGTTGATCAGCTTTCTGATTTTTTTAAAAATCATATTGAAATTAAAAAAGTTTTTGAAAATTTAAATACTAATGACTTACATAGAAATAATTTAGAAAGTTTATTAAATAAATATAGAACTTTAGAATTAGAAGATTTAATACAATATTTTTCAGGTCCTTATAAAGATTTTGTAAAAGCTTTATTAATAGAAGCAGAAATTCAGGATTTAAGTTTAATTTTAAGAAAAATATCGAGAAATGAAAATTTAAATGGAGTACAGAATAGTTTTATTCATTCAGAAAAATATACTGAAATAAATTTTGAAAAATTGCTAAATAGTAGGTCAGTTCAGCAATTTGCAGAAAATTTAAAACAAACTGTATATTATAATGATTTAAGAAATTTAACAAATGAAGATTTAATAAAACGTGAATTTCATATTGAAATGAAATTGCATCTTTTATATTATAATAATTTAATTAAAAAGGCAGATTTACTTAATAAAGATGATGAACGAATATCTAAACAAATAATTGGTTACAAAATAGACCTTGAAAATGCACAATGGATTTACAGGGCATTGAATTATTATAATTTAACACCAGAAGAGATTTTGATTTACAGTTTAAAAGGTGGTAATAAATTAAATTATAACCGACTGAAAAAACTTTGCTATACAAAAACAATGAATGAATATATGAAAATGGCTAATTCATATTTGAAATTAAATTTCTTTAATGAAATTGAACTTAATAATGTTGTTATAAGCATAGATAAATTTATGATTGAATATTTAAGAAAAGGAAATTTTCATGGCATAGGTTCTATACTATCTTATTATTATTTATTAGGCATTATTATTTATGATTTAACTTCTGTTACAGAAGGTATTAAGTACAATATTCCTAAAGAAAAATTAAAGGAATATTTGGCATTTAAAATATGATGAACGGAGGAAATTAAAGTGGCAATTGAAAAAATGGCTCTTTTGCAAATAGTTGGATCTTTAGACAAAATACATCCTATTTTAAAAGAGTTAATTATAAGTGAAAATGTTCATCTGAATTCAGAAAGCAACAATGCTTACAGTAACAATTACTTTGTACATGAATTTGAATCGGAAACTAATTTAATAGGTACAACTCCGTTTAATTTATTAGATTTCGATAAAATTCTCATTGAATGCAAAAAAGATATTCTTACCATAGAGAACATTTGCAGTGTTTTGGATATTAATTTAAAAATAGATATTAAAACTTTATCTTCAAGTAATTATGATATAAATGAAGTAAGAATTGATTTAAAGAATATAATTTCTTCTATTGGAGAAAAAGCTGAAAAAATAAAGAAAATTAAAAAAGAAATATCGGATCTTTTAAACTACAAAGAAAAAATAAGCTGCATTTATGATCAAAACTTAAATATGGATAAAATTACTGATTTAAATTATTTTGAATATGAAATAGGAACGTTATCAACTGAAAATAAATGGCGTATAAAGAAAAATTATGAAAATTTAAGCGCCATTGTTTTAAGAATAGGAATAATTAAATCTTCTGTAGAAGACATGTACATCATAATATATCCAAAACAATTTAAAGAAGAAACTAATAATTTATTAAAATCATTAAGCTGGAACCAACTTCAAATTCCTAAAAGCATTAGAGGGACCCCAACAGAAATGATAAAGCAAATAAATAATACAATATCCCAGTTAAATACTGAGTTAGAAGAGTTATCTAAAATACTTGAAGTTGATAAAGAAGAAAATAAATATATTTTAAACAAAATATATAATGTATTAAAACTTGAAGAAAAGATAACAGAAGTAGAAAAAAGTGTTGATTTTGGAGATAATTTATTTATATTAAATATTTGGGTTTCTGATAAGGAGAAAAAAAATATAGAAGAGTCTGTAGGTAGAGTTACTAATAAATTCATAATAACTGAAAAATCAGCTAATGAACTTGGTAAGCAAGTTAAGCCACCTACAAAATTAAAAAACAATTGGTTTAATAAACCTTTTGAAATTATAGTTAAAATGTATGGACTTCCATCATACCATGAAATTGATCCAACACCATTTTTAGCTTTAACATATACTTTAATCTTTGGAATTATGTTTGGTGATATTGGCCAAGGATTAGTTTATTTTTTAGCAGGTGTTTTTATTAGTAGGAAAAATGATTCTGTTGGTCAACTTTTAATGAGGCTAGGTGGTAGTTCAATTTTATTTGGATTTATTTATGGAAGTTTATTCGGTCTTGAAAAGCATGAACTTCCGTGGCTGCCAAGTTTAGTAGGTAAAGTTTTGGACCCAAAAACTATTCCATCCATACTTCTTACAGGTGTAATAGTTGGTATAATTGTACTTACAATATCCTATATTTTTGGTATTGTAAATCATTTAAGAAAAGGGGATGTAGAGGAAGGTATATTTGGAAAGAATGGAGTAATAGGTTATTTGTTTTTTATAAGTTTAATATTAGCGGTGATTTGTATTACAAAAATAATTAAACTATCAGTAACAGTTCCAATTTTAATTATGATTATAAGCTTAGTTATAATGATTTTAAAAGAACCTCTTACAAATATATTATTAAAGAAAAAACCGCTTATTCACGGAAATGCAGGATCGTATTTTACAGAATCTATTTTTGAATGTGTGGAGACAATTTTAAATGCTTTGTCAAATGCCATATCATTTATACGTGTTGGAGCTTTTGCATTAAACCATGCAGGATTGTTTTTAGCATTTTTAGTTATGTCAGACCTAACAACAAATATTGTATTAAAAATTTTTATATTAATAATAGGAAATATTTTAATTTTAACACTTGAAGGTTTAATAGTTTTCATTCAAGGTCTTCGTCTACAGTATTACGAAATGTTCAGCAAATATTTTTCTGGTGACGGAATTGAATTTGACCCTATTAAATTAATAAAATAATTATAAATATTAAATTTAAAATTAAAGGAGATTATTATGCAAATTATATCAATGCTCTTAGCCGCTTCTATATCTATAGGAACTATTATTTTAGGATTTAAAGCATTAAAACAACGTAAGAAGGGAAATGTTAAAAAAGCCATGTTAAAAACATTATCTGCTTTTGGTCTTGTAATGGTTGGTGCAATTATATCAACTATTTACGGAGGTAATGTATTTGCTGAAACTGTAACTGATGCGTCAGCTGCTGCAGGTATGAGCTTGGGTGAAGGTTTTAAATATTTAGCAGCTGCATTATCAACTGGTCTTGCAACTATAGGTACAGGTTTAGCAGTTGGTTCAGTTGGTTCTTCAGCAGTAGGAGCAGTATCAGAAGATTCATCCATACTTGGTAAAACATTAATATTTGTAGGTATGGCTGAAGGTATTGCTATTTATGGAATGATAATATCAATTTTAATATTGTTCGTATAAATTTATAAGCATTAATGCGGAGGAGATTTATGAAGTCATTTTTAATAAGCGATAACAGAGATACTTGGGTTGGTATGAAATTAGCAGGTATTGACGGAATTTTAGTACGAGACAGAGAAAATGCTCTTCTTGCTATAAAAGAAACTATTAAAAACAATGAGATAGGAATTTTAATACTTACGGAAAGAGTTGTAGATATGGCAACTGAAGAAGTTATGGAACTTAAATTAAAACTTAAAACTCCTCTAATAATTGAAATACCTGACAGGCGTGGAACAATTAGAGAAAGTGATGCTATAACAAATTACATCAGAAATTCAGTTGGCATTCGTATATGAGGTGGGTAAATGGTAACTATTGAACAAAAATTATTGCTTTTTTCTAAACTTCTTAATCAGTCAATGGATAAAAACTTTAATGAGGAATTAAAAAAATTAAATCAGCATTATGAAGCTTTATTAAAGAAAAATAAAGAATCAGTTGATAATGAAGTTTTTGAAATAGAAGAAAAAGCAAAAAAACAAGTAGAAATGAAATTAATTGAACAAAAAAGCAAAACAAAAGTTTTATTAAAAAAAGAAATCATGAATGTTAAAGAAAAATATTTTAAGATATTTATGGAAAATTTCAAAAATAGATTAAGAAATTATACTTTAACAGATGATTATAAAACATATTTATCAAAATCTATAAAAAATTTAAATGAAGAATTGTCTCATTTTAACAAAGAGTTTAATTCTGTAAATATTTGCTTAAATTCAAAAGATTATAATAAATACTCAATCTTTATAAAAGAAGAATTTCAAAAAGAAATTTATGACAAAATTATTAATTTTAAAACAATGGAATTTTTAGGAGGAATTATTTTAGAA
>JARBUP010000008.1 GCA_029239575.1 Bacillota bacterium | reverse complement strand
CTTCTGTTGCATCTGTTGCTTCTGTTGCATCTGTTATCTCTAAATTTTCAACTTCTTCAGCAAAAGCTGCAACTGGGCTTAATGTTGTCAAAGTAAGAACTAAGAACATTGCTGCCAATTTGTTAATGTTTTTCATTTGTGTACCTCCTTATAAATGATATCCTATTGGATAAATTTATGGATTAAAAAAGCCCCGATTGGCACGCCAAACAGAGCTAATACACAAATAATTTGTATTGGCGCAATTTGGTAACCCGGCTACCTTGGAATCTCCTTAAGGCCCGTGGCTTTGCGTCCCTAAATTTCTTTAGGTTTGCCCTTTTCAGTTGCTTATTTATTCCATTTATAGAATTATATTCTTTTTTAAGATATTTGTCAATGAAATTTATATTCAAATAGGTTTTATAGCCTTTAAATTCAGCTTTTTTCTATATAATTTATTTTAAATTAATATTATACTTACTTAAAAACTTAGTTGAATATGATAAATTTCTTGTTGGACAAGAATCTATGCAATGTCCACATCCAACACATCTTAAATTATTTACTGCAATTTTTTCTACTGCATTTTTCTTTATGTCAATTGTCATAGGACATGATAAATTACACTTATCACATTTAATGCAGGTAGTATTATTAGTTATTATTTTTTGTCCAGATATTTTAGAAAGGAATCCAAGTACAGTACCTAATGGACAGTAATAACAATATCCTCTTCCTATAAATGCTATCCAAAAAAACATAGTCATTAATAGTTCAGTGCTTAAATATTTATAATTTTCTATTTTTCCTAAAACTTGTGTTCCATTATAAATTGGTACTCCAAATAAAAATAAAACCCAATAAAAAGTAAATAAGAATGATACAATTAGAAAAATCCATTTTAATATATTAAAAAACTTAAGTGATTTTTCGTTTATTTTTTTCTTCTTGCCAACTAAGGGAATTGCAGGTTCAAAAACCTCTGCTACAAATCCATTAAATAAACAAAGGGTTGAGCATTGAAACCTTCTGCCAAACAAAATTGTTCCAACAAATACTATAATACTCATTACTATATAAAATATTAAAGCTGTTGTTATTCCTGCAGTTCCCCATACAGGATAACGGCTTAAATAAAAATTAGAATTTTCATATAAAAGCTGTAAAGCTGTAGTAGTCCATGGAAGAGGCATGGCAAAGAAATATAATTCTTTGTTCTGTAAAATTAATGGTAAAATAATATGTATAACTAATGCAGATATAATGAAACCTACTAAATTTCTTTTTCTCATAGAAGTTGAATTTGACTTTCTAACTATTCTAACAGTTAAAACACTGCAAATTATTATAAAGAATGTTTTTACATAGTTTTCATAAAAATGCCAAAACCATGTTATAAATTCTGATGCCTCTTGTGTTGCTTTAGGAGCATATCCATAATTTAAACCTGCGATTATGAAACACAAAATAATATATGTCCATAAAATGATTTTTAATAAATTTAATTCAGCACAATTATTAGCATCTTTTACTTTATTCACAAAATCACTCCCTTCTTTAATTAATATAAAAGTTCATTCACAAATATCACTATTTTTTCTTACATAAATCCATAAGCTTATTAATTGGTTCTGTAAAAAATTTATTTTTATGATAAATAAGTTTAAACTTTCTTTTAAATTCAATACCTTTAATTTTTTTTTCTAAAAGCAAATTAGATTTTACTTCATTTATAACTGAAAGCTTAGATATTACAGAAATTCCATGGCCTTCTGCTACAGCTAATTTAATTGTATCAGCGTTATTGCAAATCCAATTAGCTTTATAAGACAAATTATTTTTATCCATAATATCTTCAAATGTTTTACGTGTTCCGCTTCCTTTTTCCCGTATAATAAAATTTTCTTGTTCAAGTTGAAATGGTTTTATTATATTAAGTTTTGAAAACTCATGATTTTTACCACATATTAAAACTAATTCATCATCCATAAATTCTTCATTAATAATATCAGAAGATACAATTTCTCCTTCTACAAGCCCTATATCTATCTCACTATTTAAAATCATTAATTCAATTTTTTCAGTATTATCCTCAAATACTATTATTTCTGTTTCAGGACTTATCTTTTTAAATTCAGTAATAAGTTGGGGCAAAAAATATGCTCCAACAGTAACACTTGCTCCGATACGTATAAAACCTTTTTTACACAAAGATTTCATATCATTTTCTAAATCAGTATTCATTCTTGTTATATTAAGGGCATAATTTAATAATTTCTCACCTTCTTGAGTTATATATAGTTTTCTTGATAATCTTTCAAAAAGATTAACATCATAATATTTTTCAAGTTCAGCAATAGCTTGACTAACTGCCGATTGGGACATAAAGAGTGTTTTAGCTGCTGCTGTCATATTATTCGTATTGCAAACAGCGATAAATATTTTAAAATGTCTAAAAGTCAAAACTTCCTCCTACATTAGAATTTACTTATTAACATGATTAAATACTAATATTTTACTTATTAAATGTCAAGGTGTATTATGTATTTAAGGGAGGATTTATATTTTGGACAAATTTAGAAAAAGACTATTAGGTATTTTGCTTACTTTTGTTATAGCAGTACCAGCATGGTTTCTCGGCAAAAGCTTACCTATTATAGGAAGCCCTGTGCTTGGAATTTTATTTGGAATGATATTAGCATTTTGGAAAAGACCTAAAGAATTTAATGATGGAATAAAATATACTTCAAAAAAAATTCTTCAGTATTCAATTATTTTTTTAGGTTTTGAAATGAACATGTATAATGTTTTTGAAGTGGGTAAACAAACCCTTGTATTAATGTCTTTTACTTTAACTACTGCATTTTTAACAGCATATTTTGTGGGAAAGCTTTTAAAGTTAGACAGCAATACTAAAATATTAATTGGAGTTGGTTCAGCCATATGCGGTGGTTCAGCAATAGCTGCAACTGCACCAGTAATTAACGCAAGTGACGAAGAAGTTGCACATTCTATTTCAACTATTTTTTTATTTAATGTTATAGCTGCTTTTTTATTTCCTTTTTTAGGACATATATTTGGAATGACCGATCATAATTTTGGATTATGGGCTGGAACTGCAATCAATGATACATCATCCGTTGTTGCTGCTGGTTATTCCTTTAGCAATGAAGCTGGAAAGCTTGCTGTTATAGTAAAACTCACAAGAACTTTAATGATTGTGCCGATAACACTAATTTTAGCATTTTATACTTCAAGGAAAAAATCCAATAATGGAAAAGGAAGTTATAACATTGCAAAAATTTTTCCATGGTTTGTGGTTGGTTTTTTAATTACATCTGTAATAAATACTTTATTTCCAATAGAAGTTTTAAACAGATTTCTATCACAATCCGGTAAGTTCATGATAGTGATGGCTATGGTTGCAATTGGTCTTAATACTAATATAGTAAAGCTTATAAAAAGTGGATCAAAACCAATTTTATTAGGATTAATTTGTTGGTTTGTTTTATCTTTAACTTCGATAATTGTACAATATGTACTATTAAATATATAAATAAACTATATATATTGAAAATAAAATCACCACAAAATGTTATTTTGTTTCATCTAACATTTGTGGTGATTTTTATAGTTACAAAAATTTTATTATATATTTAATTATTTATTTTAAATTTAGATACTAATTCATTTAAAACCTGCGATTGTCCCGAAAGTTCTTCGCTATTAGCAGCGCTTGATTCTGCTGTTGAAGCATTTTCCTGTGTAACTGATGCTATTTGTTCTATGCCATCTTTTATTTGATTTACAGAAGCAGTTTGATGTGATGATGCACTTGCTATTTCTTCTATTAAAAAACTTGTTTCTTTAGTTTTTTCAACTATTTTTTTCAAAGACATACCTGTTTCTTTTGCTAAATCAGTTCCTTTATTTATAGCTAATATAGAATTTTCTATTAAAGTGGTAGTTTGTTTTGCAGCTTCTGCTGATTTACCAGCCAAATTTCTCACTTCATCAGCTACTACTGCAAACCCCTTTCCAGCAGATCCTGCTCTTGCTGCCTCAACTGCTGCATTTAGAGCTAATATATTTGTTTGAAATGCAATGTCATCAATAACTTTAATTATTTTTCCTATTTCTTTTGATGAATTGCTTATTTCATCCATAGCTTTTAGCATTTCAGTCATTATAACATTTCCTTTTTCAACTTCATTAGCCGATTCTATTGCTTTTTTACCAGCATTATCTGCATTTTGAGCATTATTTAATATTGTTGAATATATTTCATTCATTTCTGCAGAAAGTTCTTCAATTGCACTTGCTTGTTCTGTAGTTCCTCGTGCTAATGTTTGTGCTCCATTAGAAACTTGTTCAGAATTGACATTAATTGTTTCAGAGGATATTTTTATTTTACCAATTATGTTTTTAAAGGCACCTGAAACACTTATTAATGAATTTTTTAATTTATTAAATTCACCTTCATAATCATTTACTAAGTTCATATTTAAATTACCTTGAGCAAATCCATCTAAAACGCTTACGCTTTCATTTATATAGATAATATAAGAATTTAGTCTCTTAGTTAAACTTTCAATAGATTTTGCTAATTCGCCAATTTCATCATTAGAGCTTATATCAATTTCCGAATCTAACTCCCCTAATGCTAATTTATTTGTAACAACAGTAATTTTTTTTATTGGTTTTGTTACTATTCCTACAATTATATTCATTAATATAACTAAAATTGCAATAGTTAAAATATAAATTAAAATAATAATATTCCTTACATTTCTTGTATTTTCAGAAAATTCCATTTTAGGAAGGGCGGAAACTATTTTCCAATTAGTATCTGCAATATTAACTAAATTTCCAATATAAATTTCATCATTATAACTATATTCTGTGACTTCATTAATATTATTTTCAATTAAACTTATTAAATTACTGCTTATACCAATTTCTTTAATTGATTTTAAAATATTTTGATCATCTTTATGTGATACAATAATATTATTTTCAGTTAGCAAATAAAAATATCCTTCATTACCTAATTTTGTTTCTCCAACGACTTTGGATAATGCTGTAATTTCTATGTCAACACCTGTAAGCCCTTCAATATTTCCATTTACATACACAGGTGCCGTTATTGTTATAACCATATTACCTGTTGCCACATCTACATATGGCTCTGTTATATTAACAACACCTTCTTTTATTGTAACATAATAATCCCTTGTTTTTAAATCAAAACTTTCATCTGAAACACCTGATAAATCGTCAACATAATATGATGGATCAGCTTCAGCAATATATGCTGACAAAATTACATCCTTATTGCTCTTTTGTGTATCGATTAACGTTTCTCTTACTATGTTATAATTTTCTGATGTTAAAATATGTTCCCTATCTTTAACATCCACTAATAAATTCTGCATATTCTTATCCTGTGCCATTTGTTCAACAATTGTTATATATCGTTGAAAAAACAGTTCTGATTTGTTGCTTATGGCGTTACTTGTTTGATTAAGTATTTCCTTTTGATCTTTGTTTGAATTGTTATTAACCGTAATTCCTATAATAATTCCTGTCAAAGTTAAAAGTACTAAACTAGCACAAAACAATGCAGTCATTAACTTTCTTTTTATACTTATAAAACCTTTTCCCTGCTTAATAATTTTCACTTTTCTCATATTTACATTTGCTCCCCTTATATATAGCTTTTATTATTTATCGGCTACATATTAAAAATGTTTAGTAATAAATAATGTTGGAATTTATTTTTACAAAATCAATATATATTATAAAGTATTTAAATTATATTTTAAAAAACATGATATAATCATTAATATTATTTCATTAGTAAAAATCTTGAAATGAATTGAAATTTAAGAAATGTAAAGGAGAATTATATGTTAGAATACAAAGAAATTAACCCTGTAGATTTAAATGAAAATACTTTTAAAATGATTGGAAAAGATTTCATGCTTATAACAGCTGAAAATGAAGGTAAAGTTAATGCAATGACAGCAAGTTGGGGTGGTCTTGGAGTTTTATGGAATATGGATGTAGTTTTTATTTTCCTTAGACCACAAAGATATACAAAAGAATTTATTGATGCTACAGATAGTTTTTCATTAACATTTTATGATGATAGTTACAAAAAAACATTGGGTTATTTAGGATCTGTGTCAGGACGTGATGAAGATAAAATTTATAATTCCAATCTCACTATAGGTTTTGATGGAAAAACACCTTATTTTAAAGAAGCTGAAAAAGTTATTATATGTAAAAAACTATTTGCACAAGATTTAAAAGAAGAATCTTTTTTAGATAAAAATATAATTAATAAAGATTATCCTAATAAAGATTTCCATACTTTATATGTGGGTAAAATAGAAAAAATATTAATTAAATAATATTTATAAAAAAATTACCCTACATATATGTTGGGTAATTTTTCTATTATGAATTAAGACATACTTTGATTCTGAGGTTTAAATGTTGCACAGTCTGTTTCTTTACTGCTTGTTGCATTTCTATGCTGTACTTCTATTTTTGGAGCATCACAATGATCTCCTTGACAATAGTAATGACAAGTATTTACTAAACATTTAACTCCAGGATTGTGTTCATGATTTTTTTGGTCCATTTCGTATATCTCCCTTAGCATAAATTTATAAAAGTAATTATAAAAAATATTATAAAACTTTCTTATAATATTATGGCTAAAGTAAAGTTAATTATTTTATATAATTTTTATGTTATATGGTAAATTACTTTATAATTTCCACATATTATATTTTAATAAATTTTTTAAATTTTATGCTTTACCTCTTTTTATAAATGTACCTAAAGTATTATTAACACATACACCATTTTTTACTGCTACTTTTCCATTTATAATTACATATTCAATTCCTTCTGGTTTTAATTGAGGGTCCTCAAATGTCGCTTTATCTATTATTGTATCATAATTAAATATTACTATGTCTGCATCATAACCTTCTTTTAATAAACCTTTTGATTTTAAATTAAGTCTTTTAGCAGGCATGTATGTCATTTTGTATAATGCATCAAAAAACTCCATTACTTTTTTATCCCTAACAAATTGTCCTATAACTCTTGGAAAAGTTCCAGCACCTCTTGGATGTCCTGAATGATTTCTATAAATCCCATCACTTGCTATCATTACATTTTTGTTGTTTAAAGCTTCAAATATTTCATTTTCATTCATTACATATGCAACTGCAAGCATATCTGGATATTCTTTTCTTGCTTTCTCAAATAAAAATTTGTCACATCTTTTATTTTTAAAAGGTTCTTCAGTAAGCATTATGGAGTCATAATCTTTATTCCATAATTTTAAGCATCCATCATCAAATACTGCAGAACCAATATATGTACTAAAAGCATCATATGGATATGCATCTACTTGTAAATCAAGTCCACTATCTACAATTTCATCTATTAATTTTAAAGCTTCTGTCATATTTCCGTAAGCACTGCAACTTGACAAATGTGAAATTTGAAATGGTATATTAGTTTCTTTTCCTATTTGTGCCATTTCCTTTATAGCATCCAACGCATATATAGAATCTTTTCGATAATGTGCTGCTAATAAAAGATCCTGTCTACCTTCTATTTCTTTAGCAACTTCAATCGCTTCTTCGATATCTATGCCCGGGCAATATTCTAAGCCATATGAAATACCAACAGCTCCAAAATCAATTGCTTTTTTTACCATACCTTGTATTTTTTTAATTTGTTCTTTTGAAGATTTTCTATATATATCCGTATTACCTACCGTATCCCTTAAAAAATTATGTCCTATAAAAGACATATAATTCACAGGATTTCCTTTTTCTTTAATATAATCATGAAGTTCAACAATGCTTTGTCTGTTATTTCCACAGTTACCCGTTATAGCAGTTGTCACTCCCATGTTTAACATAGTTTGCGATATATCATACTCTTTTTTATTTGTTAATGACAAATCCTCTTCATGCATGTGAATATCAATAAAACCTGGCGATACATAATTTCCATTAGCATTTATTTCTTGTTTTGCATCACTTAAAACCACACCTATGTCAACAATTTTTCCGTCTTTAATTCCCAAATTTCCTTCTATAATTTTCTTATTTTCAACATCAATAATTTTACCGTTTAAAATTTTTAAATCTAACATAGTAAGCTCCTTTAATAATAATTAATTAATATTTGCTATAAAATATATTTTCTAATTTAGAAACCTTTTCCTATAATGTTTTAAAAATCTCTTTAATTTATATTATCAATATTTTACTTAAACGTCAATGTCTTTCATACTAATTAAATATATGTATTAAATATATCCTGAGCGACGGCGAAGGATCTTTTTATTTCAATAATAAATAGATTCTTCACTTCGTCGGTCAGGTAATTCCCTTTATAATTTCAATTTAATTAACCACTTTTGTATTTTTTGTACTATTTAAATACACTTCTGAAATTGTTGATATAGGGCAAATAGTACACCAAGTTCTGGGCTTATATATCAGCGCTAAAATTAGTCCTATTGTAGTTGTCGTCAACATCATAGAATAAAATCTATAGGACAAATGTGTTATCCAAGGTAAAACATTGTTGAACTCAATTAATTGAACCATACTAAACGGTATTTTAAAAACAACTAAAAACCTTAGTTGTTCTAATGGAACCATAAAATCAGATGCTACCCTTATAGTTGACATAACTATAAAAAATAAATTTATACCAAAATATGATAACATAATCCATTTCATTTTGCCTTTTATAAAAAACATGGGAGTTTTTCTTGAATTTTTAAGAGTAATTTTTCCTGCTTTAGTATATAGATTAGATCTTGGGCAATATCCTTGGCAATATGTTTTCTTTTTTGTTTTAATTAACAAAACAAAAGGAAGCAACATACAAATTAATCCTAAAAGTGCAAAATGTATATTAACAAATCCAAGAATAAAATAAACAAGTGTTATAATAAATAAATATTTATTATTTTTTAAATTTTTAAAAAAGTTTTTCATTCATACCTCCATCAATTTTAATTATAAATGTATAATAAAGTATTTTTGAAATTATTTCAGTGATAAAATCACAAAACATAATTATTTAAAGCATTATAAATTTTTGTCATCCTGAGCAAAGAGAAGGATCTTATTATTTTAATGATAATTTAGATAAGCCGGTAATCAAAATTGTCATGTCAATAGTTGCTAATTGAGTTTTAGTATTAATTTTTTAAAGATTTAGTTTAATTTGAAAATTCTGTGGTATAAATTAAATAGATTAAAATTAAAGGGGACTTATCATGAATAAGATTAAAAATTACAAAAAGCCTTTTTTGTTTTTTGCTATAATTGCCATTTCAACTGTGATGGTTTATTTTTTGTTTTTTAACCGTAATAACAATGCAGTTTTAGTTAGTACTATGAATGCTTATAGTGGAAACATAACAAAAACAATAGATTTAACAGGTGTTATAACTTCTTCTGATTATGAAGAAATATCAGTTGCTCCCGATGTTAAAGTTATGAAAACATACGTAAAAGAAAATGATGAAGTTGAGAAAGGCCAAATTCTTGCAGAACTTGATTCAACTGATTTATTATTATCTATTGAAAAAGCTAAAATTACACTAAGCCAATTAAATTCTGATATAAAAGATGCAAACTCTAACTCTGAGGCAATTACATTAAAAAATGCAGTATCAAAAAGTAATGAAGAATATTTAAAAATTAAAAGCAATTTACAAACAGCTAATGAAAACTTAGCAAAGTACAAACAGTTATATGATGAAAATGCTATAAGCCAAGTTGAGTATGAAAAACAACTTAATTTAACTAAAGATTTACAAAGCAATCTTAAAGTAGCTGAATTAAATTACAATGATACAAATTCTAATTATTCTGATTATTTTGTATCTAACAAACAAAATATTGAATCCCTTAAAAGACAAATTAATTCTTTAAATATTGATATAGAAAGTTTAAACAATAAATTGGAAGATAGTTTTATTTATTCTTCTATATCAGGCGTTGTAACAGAATTCCCTCTTACAGAATCAAGAAATACATCTATAAATAGTAAAATAATTATTTATGACACTTCTTCATATGAATTTGTTTCTTATGTTGCACAAGAAGATGTTGTATTAATAAAAGAAGGGCAAAAATCTACTATCAAAATAAAAGGAATTTCTAATTTTTATGAAGGTACTGTTATTAATGTTGGAAAAGTAGCAGTTATTGATTCTTCAAGCGGAAGCAAAACTCCTAAAGTAGAAGTTAAAATTAAAATAAATAACCCTGATAATTTACTTTCATCTGGTTTTGATGCAGAGGCAGAAGTTGAAATAGATTCATTGAACAATGCTTTAGTAATAAAAAATGAAAGCATTAAAAATGATGAATCAAATAAAAATTATGTTTATATAATGGAAAATGGTGCTGCTAAAAAAATTATTATAGAAACTGGATTAACTGATGGATTTAGCACAAATGTATTATCAGGAATAAATGAAAATGACAAAGTTGTAATTAATCCGCCTCAGGAATTATTTGATGGTGTTTTAGTTAAAACAGCTAAATAAGGAGGCAATATGGAAGAATTTAAAAAAACATTTATGACCTACTTTGAGGCTAATAATAAAGATATGTGTGTAGAACTCACTATAAAAAGTCTACATAAAAATGCAATTACTATTCCAGATCTTTATGAAAAAGTTCTTCGCCCTGCTCTTTATTCTATTGATGATTGCGTTGATAAAGATAATGGGTGTATATGGAAAGAACATGTTAAAACTTCAATTATAAAAACTGTAATTGAATCAATTTATCCTTTTGTAATAAAACTTAAAAAACATGTTGAACCTCTTAATATAAAAGTTATATTTGTTTGCCCAGAAAAAGAATATCATGAAATTGGTTTAAGAATGATGTCAGATTTTTTCAATTTAAATGGTTATGATACAATATTTATAGGAACAAATTCTCCAAGAGATCAAATAATAACTGCAATTTTATTTTCTAATCCTAAGTATATAGCAATAAGTGTTACTGATTATTATCTTTTGTTTGAAGCACAAAAAATGATACAGAAAATAAAATCAACTTATGATAAAAATATAATAGTAATTGTTGGTGGACTTGCATTTAAACACAACTTAGACTCAGTTTCTATAATAGGAGGAGATATTTATCTCGAAACTTATGAAGATGTTGTTTCTTTGGCAAAGGAGGACCTTAAATGAGACTGTCTTTTGACATAGCGCTAAGATTCTTAAAATCAGGAAAAGGTCAGACTCTTTTAATTATTTTGGGAATATCAGTAGGAGTAGCCGTTCAAATGTTCATAGGTTCATTAATACAAGGATTGCAAATAAGCCTTGTGGATACAACTATAGGAAGTTCTTCACAAATAACAATAAGCTCTGTTAATAAAGACAAAACAATAAAAAATTGGGAACGTGTTGTTTATGAAGCTAATTTATTAAGCCCTAACATAAAAAATATTTCTGTATCAGCCGACGGGCCAGCAAATATAGATTATGAGGAAGACATTGATTCTGTTTTAATAAGAGGATTTAATTTAGATGATGCAGATAGAATTTATAAATTTAAAGAAGGTTTATTAGAAGGAAGTTTACCATTTAAAAAAGATGAGACAATTATAGGTAAAGAACTTTCTACAAAATCAAAAGCAAAGTTAAATGATAAAATTGTAATTGTTACTCCATCAGGTGAACAAATAAAACTAAAAGTAACAGGAATTTTTGATTTAGAAGTTTCTTCATTAAATGATACATGGGTTGTAACAAATTTAGAAACAGCACAGGAAATACTTTCTCTTGACTCAAATGTAACAAGTGTTGAAATGCAAGTAAGTGATGTATTTAAGGCTGATGAAATTGCAAAACAACTTAAGTATACATTGTCCATAGAAGATACAAAAGTTGATAACTGGAAAGATCAAAATCAATCACTTTTAAGTGGTCTAAATGGCCAAAGTGTTTCAAGCTACATGATACAAGTTTTTGTTCTTGTTGCTGTACTCTTAGGAATTTCAAGTGTTCTTGCGATTTCTGTTGTACAAAGGTCTAAACAGCTTGGAATTCTTAAGGCTATGGGAATCAAAGACAAGGACGCAAGCTTAATTTTTGTTTTTCAAGGATTAATGCTTGGTTTAATAGGAGCGATAATTGGAGTTTGTTTTGGTTTTGCCCTTTTATATGTTTTCACTAAATTTGCAGTAAAGCCTGATGGCAATCCTGTTGTTCCTATTTTTATAAACAAAGGTTTTATTGCTCTTTCAGGTATGTTTGCTATTCTTTCTGCTACAATAGCTTCCCTCATTCCGGCAAGACTTTCATCAAAACTTAATCCTATAGAGGTAATTAAAAATGGCTAACATAGTAGAATTAAAAAACATAAACAAAATATATGGAGATAAAATAAAAACACAGGTTTTATATGATATAAACCTAAGATTTGAAGAAAATAGTTTTAATTCAATTATCGGTGAATCTGGAAGCGGAAAAAGTACACTACTTAATATAATAGGTACACTTGACAAACCAACAAATGGTGAAGTTTTTATTGATCAAAACAGAACTGACACTTTGGACAAAAAAGCGCTATCAGTTTTAAGAAACCAAACCATGGGGTTTATTTTTCAATTTCATTATCTTTTACCAGAATTTACAGCAAAAGAAAATGTACTAATGCCTTATAAAATTAACAGTTATAAAGTTCCAAAGGAAGTGGATGAATGGGCTGATGAACTCATTAATCTTGTTGGGCTTGCAAAAGTTAAAAATAATCTTGCAACTGACATGTCAGGCGGACAACAGCAAAGGACTGCTATAGCAAGGGCATTAATCAACAAACCAAAAATAATCCTTGCAGATGAGCCCACAGGTAATCTTGATTCAGATACTACTGAAAACGTGTATTCGATACTTAAAAATATTAATAAAAATTTTAAAACAACATTTATTATAATAACTCATGACCAAAGAATTGCTGAAAAAACTGACAGAATAATAGAAATAAAAGATGGTCGTATAAATTTAGATTTAAGAAAATAAATTCAGCAGGGAGGTATTAAAAATATCCTCTCTATTTTTTAATTTTAATATTATAGTTTATAAATATGGACATAATAAATTAAATATTTATTAAAGGAAAACTTAATGAAAAAATTATCTTTTGCAATGCTAATATTATTTGAAATAATATTATTTATTAAAGCAGTTTTATGCATATTTACAAAACAATGGTCTGAATTTTATTTATCACTTTTAACCATTGTATTACTTTTAATGCCATTTTTAATTACATACATATCTAAAAAAAAGAAAGTAAATCTTCCTAATAGTTTTAATTTAGTATCTACTATATTTATTTTTCTTGCGCTATATTTAGGAGAAATTTTAAATTTTTATGATATCATTAGGTGGTGGGATCTATTACTTCATGCCATTTTTGGTTTTTATTTAGTAATTATTTCATATCACTTAATAGATGGTGTAATAGTCCATACAACCAAAACTTCAAAAAAAAGATTACTATTTGTTAAAACGATATTTTCCTTTAGCTTTACTGTTACATTGGGTGTTTTATGGGAACTGTTTGAGGCAGCAGGAGATTTTCTTGTAAATTCTCACATGGTTAAGGGAGGATTAGAAGATTCAGCATCGGACCTTTTAGTAAAAATTATAGCCGCATTTTTTACTTCATTATACTATCATCATAAATTAAAAAATAAAAAAAGATAATTAAGAAAGATTTTAATTTTACTTTAATTATCTTTTTATATATAATTTTTTACTTTATTATTTTTATTTGTTGTTGCAAATCTTTATAGATTATAAGTTTTGTCTATTTTAAACATATAAACTCAAATCATAATTATAATTACATGCTAAGGCGTCCGTGCTTTTCATATGATGTTATATTTTCTATTTTATTTTTCTCATCTACAAATACAACTTTAGGCTTATGACTTTTTACATCATCTTCATTCATAGAACAATATGCCATTATGATAATTTTATCATTAACCTGAACACAGCGTGCCGCAGCACCATTTAAACATATCATACCGCTTCCACGTTCTCCCGCTATTGTATATGTTTCAAATCTATTTCCATTGTTTATATCAACAATATGCACTTTTTCATATTCATAAATTCCTGCTGCATCAAGTAAATCTTCATCAACTGTAATGCTACCAACATAATCAAGTTCAGCTTGTACTACCCTTACTCGATGTATTTTACCTTTTAACATTGTTATTTTCATAATTTATCCTCTCTATAATAAATCGATAATTAAAGCTCAAAAATAAAATTATCAATTAAACGTGTTTTACCAATATAAACTGCCATAGCAACAAGTACTGGTTTTTCTATTATATTTACTTTTTTCATTGAAATATTATCTACAATTTCTACGTAATCTACTTTTGCCAAAGATTCTGTATTTATATTTTCCATTATTGATTTTATAATGACCTCAGAATTTCTTTCACCGTCTAAAAGTAATTCATATACTTCCTTCAATGACTTATTTAATATAAGCGCAGCCTTTCTTTCCTCTTTATTTAAATAAGTATTTCTAGAGCTTTTTGCCAAACCATCTTCTTCACGAACTATGGGACATCCTATTATTTCTATGTCAACATTCAAATCCTTTACCATTTGTTTTATTACTGCAAGCTGTTGTGCATCCTTTTGTCCAAAATAAGCTTTGTCTGGATGAACAATATTGAATAATTTAGAAACAACTGTGCATACTCCTCTGAAATGTATGGGACGACTTTTACCACAAAGACCTTCTGTAAGACCTGTCATATCTACAAACGAGCAAAAATCTTCAGAATACATTTCAGAAGGTTCGGGATGAAAAATCAAATTAGCTCCATTGTTTTGGCATATTTTAGAGTCATGCTCGAAATCTCTTGGATAACTGCTTAAATCTTCTGTTGGCCCAAACTGCAATGGATTAACAAAAATACTAACAACTACTCGATCATTTTCACTGACAGCATTTGTTATTAGACTTTCATGACCTTCGTGAAGATACCCCATAGTAGGAACAAATCCTATGCTTAAACCTTGCTTTTTCCATTGCTTAACTATTTCCCTAACTTCTTTAATTGTTTTTACTACCTGCATCATTATTCTCCACTTCCATATAACTTTTGTATTATTTCATCCGAGATTGAAAAATTATGTTCTGTCCCAGGAAATATTCCATTTTGCACATCTTCTTGATAACTTAAAAAAGCATGTTTCATTTGATCCCCAATATTTGCATAGCGCTTAACAAATTTAGGAGTAAAGTTAGAAAACATCCCTAACATATCTTGATATACTAATACCTGTCCGTCACATGCACTGCCAGCGCCTATTCCAATTGTAGGAATAGAAATTGAATTAGTTATTATTTCGGCAAGTTTTTCAGGTATGCATTCAAGCGTAACAGCAAATGCTCCAGCTTGTTCAACCGCCTTAGCAGCATCAATTATTTTTTTAGCAGCATCCATATCTTTACCTTGAACTTTAAATCCACCAAAAGCATTTATAGATTGTGGTGTCAGTCCTAAGTGAGCCATTACTGGAATTGAAGAATCTACGATAGCTTTTATTTGCTTACACACTTCTTCCCCACCTTCAAGCTTCACAGCATGAGCACGTCCTTCCTTTATTAAACGTCCTGCATTTACTACAGCATCATAAACTGATGTTTGATATGACATGAACGGCATGTCTGCTATTATTAAAGCATTTTTTGATCCTCTTGCCACTGCTTTTGTGTGATGAATCATATCTTCCATAGTAACGGACAGTGTATCTTCATAGCCTAACATAACCATGCCCAGGGAATCCCCTACTAATATTGAATTAATGCCAGTTTCGTCAACAAGTTTTGCAATTGAATAATCATATGCAGTTAGCATTGTAAGTTTTTTATTTTCTTGTTTTGCATTTTTAAATGTTAAAACTGTGTTTTTCATTGTTTACCCCATTTTTCCAATTGATTTTTTAATAATTCATAATTTCTTTCAGGATTTTTTTTTGATGCGATTTCAATAAGTTTTTTAGATAGCAAAATATAAAGCTCTTTTTCATTTTCAGGAATACATTGTAAATGCCCTTCAATAGTCCCTATGTCTGAGCGTTCAATAGGTCCTGTTAGGGAAAATGTCGTGCCCTGCTTTATAATATTTTGAACATTTCCAATCAAAAGCGGATTTAATGCTTTTGCTGCACTTTGTTCATCAAAGCCGCAGGAAATCAACAAATCTATTCCTGTTTGCATAAGTGCAACAATAAAATTGCTCACAAAAACAGCCGCACTGTGATAGATGGGCTTATTAACAGAATTAATGATTTGTACTGAGTTTCCTAATTTTTCTAAAAAAGATTGCATTTCCGCAAGTCGTTCTTCTGAACCTTCCAATGTAAAAAAAGCTCCTGAAATCTCTTTGTATGAATTCAGTTTATCACTGATTGCAAAGAGTGGGTGGATAGAGTATCCATAGCATTGATGAATATCAATATTTGAAAAAACTGCTGATGACAATGAACCACTACAGTGGCATATTATTTTATTTTTAATAGGCAATTTTTGAATGCAATCCCATATTTCCTTTATTATTCCGTCAGGAACAGTAAGAAAAAGAGTATCACTTTCCTCTACAATGCTTTCTATATCTTTAAAGCATTTTGTGTTTGTAAATTCTGCTGCCTGTTTTGCAGATTGAAAATTTTTGCTGTAATATCCTATGACATTTAAGTTATGTTCACAAAAATATTTACCAAGGGTAAACCCTGTTTTTCCAGCTCCAATAAATCCAATTTTCATAAATATCACCTCCTTTTTAAGAGGAGACACTCTCTGGTCCCATTCCTTAATGGATATAAGCCATTTTACCGCTATTAAAAATAAATAAATCATTATAGGGTGCAGTTTCTATAGAATACTACCCAAAGACAATATAGCATATTTTTTTATAATTGTAAATGTTTTCTGAATATAAAAACAAAAGGGCGCATAAACGCCCTAATTAATTACTATTTATAATTATTTTTTCTATCCATCGCTTCGTCTTTTATTTCTTCTTTCATGCTTTCAAGAGATTGTTCTCTTCTTTCATTTTTTGCTTGCAATTCTCTTTTTTGTGTTGGATCATCTACTAATTTAATTTTATCTTTTGTTTCTCTGTAATTAGCAATTGTATTGTCTATATTATTTTGTATTCTTGCTACATTATCTTTTCTGTTATCAGGTTTTGCCATAATATTTCACCTCGTAAATTATTATTAAATTAAAATTAATTTAACATAAATATTATAACTCAATTAATATCATATATTCTTTTTAAAAATACTAAAAATAAAACATAAAAGGAAATAATTTAATTTTAAAATAAAAAACAGCAAATTTTTTCAAAAATTTGCTGTTTAAATTTAATTTTTTAAAATCTATATTTAAATTATAATGGCATTATTGTTTTTTTATATTCATTATTAACAACTTGTGCAACTGAATTATATATTGCTGATAATCCACAGAAAATCCCTACATATCCAGCTGTAATTTTTAAACTGTGATTACCTGTAAAATCTGCTATTGCTAAAAGGAAAAATAATGCAACTAAAGATAAGAATACTATTTGAATTCCTCTGCCATGTTTTAATGTTCCTATAAACATAAATACGGAGAAAATTCCCCAAAGTAATAAATAAAATCCCATGCTTATTTCATCAGCAGGTTTTATTCCTTCAAATGGGTTAATCCAAATCAAAATAAGTGACAACCAGAAAAATCCATATGCAGTAAATGCAGTAGCTCCAAATGTGTTATTTTTTTTAAATTCCATAATTCCTGCTATAATTTGCGCTGACCCACCTAATGCAAATCCCATTGCTACTATTACAATAGAAAGCGGGATAATATTTGCATTGTGTAAATTTAAAAGTACAGTTGTCAATCCAAAACCTAAAAGTCCTAATGGGGACGGGTTAGCAATTGTAGATACTTGTTTTTCGTTCATGTTTCCTCCAAAATTTTATAAGTTCAAAACCTTTCATATATTAGCATATTAAAATTACAAATGCAAGCTATAAATTTATAATATATAGAAAATATTATGTATATTAATGAATTTTTTACTATAAATATTTTCCTTTACAATTTGCATAGTTGAAGTTATAATGGAAATCGTCAAAATAATTTAATAATTTCGAATGAAGATAGTGGGAGAGAGATCATATGATCCGCCGAAGGAGTTACGCTTTCAGGCAAAAGGACCATTGTTGGACGAAACTCTGGAGAGCCTCAATAGAGCACCGAAGGAGCAAGCTGATTAATTATAATCGGTCAATCTCTCAGGTAAAAGGACAGAGCTTATAAGCTTTTTTTGTTTTTAAACTTTTTATAGGCCAAATCTCTTTTGATTTGGTCTTTTGTCTTTTAAGAGGCTTCCTTATAATTAAAAAAATTTAAGGAGGTAACAAAAATGCAAAATGTAACACAAATTTTAGAAAAGGTGGATTCTTGGTTATGGGGTCCTCCATTATTAATTCTCTTAGTGGGAACTGGAATTTATTTAACTATTAGGTTAGGAATTCTACAAGTTTTCAAACTACCATTAGCATTAAAATATGTATTTGCTAAAGATACAGAACAAGAAGCTGAAGGTGATGTTTCAAGTTTTCAAGCATTATGTACAGCATTAGCTGCAACAATTGGTACAGGCAATATAGTAGGTGTAGCTACTGCTATAAAAGCTGGTGGACCTGGAGCTTTATTTTGGATGTGGATAGCTGCTTTCTTTGGAATGGCAACTAAATATGCAGAATGTCTATTGTCAGTAAAATACAGAGTAGTTGATGAAAATGGACAAATGTCTGGCGGCCCTATGTATTATATAGAAAGAGGCCTTGGTAATAAATTCTTAGCAAAAATGTTTGCTATATTTGGTATTGGAGTTGCATTTTTCGGAATAGGTACATTCCCTCAAATAAATGCAATTACTGAGGCAGTTAAAATAACTTTTAATGTTCCAATTATAGTCACTTCAATAATTATAACTTTAATTGTTGCATTAGTTACACTAGGTGGTATAAAAAGCATTGCAAAAACAGCAGAGATTATAGTTCCTTTTATGGCTATATTTTATGTTTTAGGCTCATTATTTATTATGTTTAAAAATATTAATTTACTTCCACAAACAATCGCTTTAGTTTTTAAAAGTGCTTTTACCCCAACAGCTGCTACAGGTGGATTTTTAGGTGCAAGTGTTATATATGCCATGAGAAATGGTGTAGCAAGAGGGGTATTTTCAAATGAGTCTGGTTTGGGTAGTGCACCTATTGCAACAGCTGCTGCAAAAACAAATTCATGTGTTAAACAAGGACTTATTTCCATGACTGGTACATTTTTTGATACAATAATCATATGTACTATGACTGGACTAATGTTAATAATGACAGGGGTTTGGAGTGGTAATTCTGTTGGAGCAAGCATGACTAATGAAGCATTTAACATAGGACTTCCTGTAATAGGTCCATATATAGTTACAATTGGATTGATATTCTTCGCTTTAACAACTATATTAGGATGGAATTACTACGGCGAAAGATGTACTGAATACTTATTTGGTATTAAAGGAATTAAACCTTATAGATTAATATTCATAGGATTAGTTGCAGTAGGCGCATTCTTAAAATTAGATATAATATGGATTTTAGCTGATATTGTAAATGGATTAATGGCAATACCAAATTTAATTGCATTAATAGGTTTAAGCGGAGTTATAATTTCTGAAACAAAATTATATTTTGAACAACTTGAAAGTAATACAAAATTAAAATGGAATAATAAATTATCAGAAGATAATAATTAATAATATGGAGGTCGTTTTTAAAGCGACCTCCATTAATATTACTTCAATTCATTTATTTTATATAAGGATGATGGTTTACCTATGGAAAATATTTTATTAATCATTTCAGGGTTAGCTTCTTGAACTGCTTTTAATTTTTCTGGTAATGTATCATAACCGCTTGTAATCCTTAAATACTCATCAATTAATGCTTTATTAGTTTGTTGGATTATATTATCTATAATATCATTTCTTGTATATGGCTGTTTTGTTCTTGGTTTATCAAAATACAACATAACGGAATTTCCTACAATAGATATTTCTTTTTCTTTATATCCTGCATTTAATAATCCTTTTATAAATTGATTCATCATTTCATAATTTTTTAATTGAATTGTAAAATCAACTGTTAATTCATCAGGATGTGAGAATTCTCCTAACTTAAATCCCGTGAGCCACCAGTGTGTATCATGTCTTTTAAATAAAATTTTGCCATTTTTTCTTAACACATAGGACATTTTTAAAAGTTCTTCATCGCTCACACATTCAAAAAATGGTCCATTAAATAATTCTGTTTGTATATCAGGTTTATCAGTTACATAAACTCCTACTTCACATCCTGATGTCATTCCATATTGACCTTTCCAAAATTCTATCATCCATCTTCTTTCATCATATTCAAAATAAATAGGCTCGCAATCAATAATCATGGATAGTGGAGCTGCAGCTTCGTCATATAACCTACAATATCCCATTTCCCTTTGCCATGCATTTAATTTAGAATAAAATATATCTTGATTTATGTCATATTCATATCCTGCTGCATCTATTTTATCTTCTATTGATTTATAATCTACCTTTTTATAAGAAGTTATTCTTCTTAATTTATGAAAAAACTTATTAAATAATTTAGTTGTAATAGGATAAAAATTTGGAAAATATGCTTTTATTAACATATTGCTAAGTATGGACAATATTAATAATAAGAGCATAAAAACTTCTAATGGCTCTATACCAGTTTCAATTGAAATATTCTTAATTATATCCAACATAAAACTCACTCCAAATATTTTTATATTATAATATTCTTTGTGAGTCATTATGGAACTGTACTATTCAATATTCAATTATTATAATTTAATGTAATGTATTAAAATAATCATTAATTTTTCTTGGTCCTGCAAGTATTTCTCTTGCAATATATAATTTGCCATCTAAATCAGCTTTTTCACTCCATTTTACAAGTTTAATGAATCCTTCTGAAATTTCTATTGCTGTAATACAGCGAGGATGTACGCAACTTCCATCATTAAAATATGGTGTTTCCCCTACTTCAGGAAAAACAGGTCTATGATTGTGACCTGCTATTAACATATGTTTTTCTTTTTTTACCCATTCTGAAAGGATTTTTGCTATGGAATATTTTTTTTTATAATTTTTTGCTGTTCTTGTAATATCTGTAACTCCAAAAATTTCAAGAGGTCTCCAGAAATATCTTATTAAAAATCTTGCAACGATCCATAAATCGTTGTTTAAATATTCCACTTGATGACCATGAACTAAAAATATTTTATCGTTTGTTATTTTGTGTTTTAATATTAATCCTTCATGAATTTGAATATTTTCAAATAAAGGTATTTCTTTGTTTTGACGTTCATCAAAATATTTATATAAGTTATTTTTAATGAATTTATTATCCTTTTTAACCATATCATGATTTCCATATATACAATAAAGCCTATTTTCTGAGTAAAATTTTGATAAAAGCCAAAACACATCGCTATGTTCACGAATTATGTCAGAAATTTTACGATTTTCCCATAGTTCATCACCATCTCCTAATTCTATATATGTGAAATTTTTGTAATAATAATGGTATAAAGCAGAAAAATAAATATTTTGATTGTTAGAAAATGTGTCAGCCCAACTTCCATCTCCTCGGTGGCAATCGCTCATTAAAACTATTTTTGAATTATCATCAAATATGATTTCATCAGAAGTTTTGTATATCTTATTAATACGCTCTAAGAAACTCATAAAATCACATCCATATATCATTTTGTATAAGAATATTCACAAACAGTAAATTAAAGAACAACTTTCTTTAAGCTCTCTTGCAGAAAAAAATTGTGAAACGACTATCTGGTAAACAATCATAATTTGCATTAATTATTTTCGTAACTTGATTTTAAACATTTAAATCATTATAATGAGTTTAATGTCTAAAATTTAGTAAAAGATATAAATAGTAAATAAACAAATTAAATTAACGGGGTTAAACAAATGAAACATAAAAATATTATTTTAATTTTAATATCTGTTTTATTAATATTCATTCTAAGCAGTTGTAATTATCGAAATAATAATATGCAAAATGACTCTAAAGAAACAAAATTATTTATAGCAACTGACTTACATTATTATTCAAAAGACCTATTTGACAATGGAAATTTTTTTAATAAATTTATTGAAAATGGGGATGGAAAACTTATTCAGTATTCATCAGATATAACAGATGCTTTAATAAATGAAGTTATAAGTGCAAATCCAACTGCATTTATAATAAGCGGTGATTTAACATTAAATGGAGAAAAAATAAGTCACAAGGAATTATCTAAAAAACTTTATAAAGTTAAAAGGAAGGGTATTCCCGTCCTTGTTATACCTGGAAATCACGACATATATAGCCGAAATACATATAGATTTGCTGATGAACAAGCATATAAAACAGCAAACATATCTCCAGAAAATTTCAGAGAAATTTATTATAACTTAGGATTTTCTGATGCTTTATATAAAGATGAAAGCACATTAAGTTATATATATAAAGTTAATGAAAATTTATGGATACTTATGATTGATGCAAATCAAAACAGTGGGTATACTTCTGAAAAAGGAAGTTTATCAGAAAATACTTTAACTTGGATAGAGGAATGTTTAATTAAAGCAAAAGAAAAAGGAGCTACAGTAATTTCTGTTACACATCAAAATCTATTGCCTCATAATATAATTTTTTCTAAATCATTTACTATAAAGGATGGTAGTAAACTTGTTGATTTATTAGAGAAATATGAAGTTAAATTAAACTTAAGTGGACATATGCATGTTCAGCATATTGCAAAATCTAAAAATGAAAATGGAATATATGATATAGCAAATAATTCTATAGCTGTTAACCCAAATCAATATGGAGTAATTAATATATCAGAAAATAATGAAATTAACTATAAAACACATGGAATAGATATGGCAACTTATGCAGCAAATAATAATATAAATGATGACAATTTAAAAGATTTTAAAAAATATTCTGAACAGTTTTTTTATAATACTAATTATTTAAAAATATATGATTCATTAGCAGATTTTAGTTTATCAGAAACAGAACGAAAAAAAATGGCCATATTTGCTTCGAAAGTAAATAAAAGCTATTTTAGTGGAACTGAGTACAAAACTTTAGAACAAGATAAAAATAGTGAAGAGTATAAATTATGGAGAACAAAAGCAGACAGCTCATTCTTTTATGATTATCTATACACTGTATTAAAAGAAGAACCAATGGATCATAATACTCTAACCATAAAATAGAAAATATATATTAATTAATTTAAAAATTAATTATTTATTTTAGAATTTTTTTAATTTAATTACACAAACTTATATTAGGTATCACACTACTGAATTTTGAAAGGAATGAGATAAATGAAAAATCGCAATAAAAGAGATAGTCTTTTTGTAAATGAAATATCACATGTACATGATGTAAAAGCTGTTTCTAAAGAACCTGTTGGAAAAGCAGATGAAAATGCGTTTTGTATTTATAACAATCAAAGTCACGCAGTTGGATCACGAATTAAAAACAGAGATGATGAATATATTTGTACTGAAGATGGATCGTGGCAGGAAAAAGATTCTAAGTAATGAGCCTAAAAAATAAAGCCCTTAATTAGGGCTTTATTTTTTAGGTTCTTTCATTTTTAATATTGCATTTTTAGCCCAATCTGAATCGCTGAGAATTGCTCTTCCAACACCTATTAAATCTGCTTTATTTTCTGAAAGAAGTTTTTCTGCAGCTTCAGGTTCTGTAACTCCTCCAGTTAATATTACAGGTATTGATACTACATGTTTAATTGCTTCTGTAAGTGGTGAAAAATAACCTTGAACATTAAAATCAGGTATAATATATCCACTAAATCCTCCTGATATATCTATTATGTCTACACCAGCTTTTTCAAATTCTACTGCTGCTTTCATACTATCTTCGATTGTAACTCCACCTTCCATATAATCACAAGCACCAAATCTTATAAAAATAGAGAAATTTTCACCAACAGCTTTTCTTACTGATTTTATAATCTCTAAATGAATTTTAATTCTACCTAATATATCTCCCCCGTATTCATCGTTTCTATTATTAGTGAGAGGTGAAAAGAACTGATGTAATAAATAGCCGTGAGCAGCGTGAATTTCAACTCCATCAAAGCCTGCATCTTTCACACGAACTGCTGCATTTGTAAAACATTCAACTATTTCTTTAATTTCTTTTATTGTTAATTTTAAAGGTTTAATTTCTTTATTTCTGCGAGGATTAGGTAAATCTGATGCTGAAAAAAGATCATAACCTGTAATTTCTTTACTAGTCGAAC
>JARBUP010000181.1 GCA_029239575.1 Bacillota bacterium | reverse complement strand
AATTAAAATAATTAAAATTAAATCAATTAAAAGGAATTTAAATAATAATGGCTCAGTTTTAATATTATTATTAATTATAATAGCAGTTATAATATTCTTAGGTGTTTCATTAATGAGTTTAACATTAATAAATTATCAAATTAAAAAAACAAATTCAGATATTAAACAATCATTTTACATGTCTGAAAATGGTTTAAATGAGTCATATGTAAATGCACATGAATTAATGATTAATGCAGTCAATGATTCAATTGAAAAAGCAGAAAATTATTTATTACTAAATCCAGTAGATGAATTGGGTGCTTTAAATATATATAAATATAATTTTAAATCATATATTTTAAGCAGAATTTCTTCAAGTATAAATGACAACTCTAATCCCATAATAATTATTATAAATGCAGCATCGCTATATTTCATAGGAGATAATCTGACGGTTTCAGTACAATCTAAATACATATCGCCAAATAATATAGAAAAAGCAACAAAAGTAGATTTAAAAATTATTATACCTAATTATAATGAAGCAATTTCTAAAACAGTAGATTATTCAAAGTATTTAAAATTTGATAACTATAATATTGTTTATTAGTAATAAAATAGGTCAAAAAGTACAATATGTCATGAAATTATAAGATCCTTCGCTACCGCTCAGGATGACAAAAACAAAAATTATACTTTGTCATCAAGCTGAGGGAGTCACTCATGACTCTATTAGACTATTGACAAACCCATAAAGTGTCATTCTGAACGCAGTGAAGAATCTATTAATCATTGAAATAATAAGATCCTTTGCTATCGCTCAGTATGACAAAATGTAGAAAAATAAAAGGTGAAAAATGTTAAAAAACAAAAATGGTTTTACTTTAATTGAAATATTAATTGTAATAGGATTGTCATCCATTATAATTTCATTAATTATGTCATTTTTTATGGTAAACATAAAAAATTACGAAAATATTAGCGTTGAAACGGAACTTCAATTTCAATCTCAATACATTCTTAATTTTATGGCTAATAAAATACTACAATCATCGTATATAGAACTGATTAAAGATAGTACTGTTAGTCATATGTATCATACAGGTAGTCAAAAAATAACAAAAATAGCTTTTCGCTATGGAGATAGCTCTATAGAGTGTTTCATCTTTGAATTTAGAAATAATAAAATTTATTATGGAAATAACTATTCAACAAGTACTGCAAATATAGAATTAGGAGCTTATATCAAAGAAATATATGTAGAACCAGTACCTAATTCAACAGTTTTTAAAAATACAAAAGCAATTAAATTGAAATTAATATTACAAAAAAATAACGAACTGCTACAAGTTGAACAAACTATTTTTATGAGAAATTAATATGGGAATGTAAAAAATTAAATAAAACGGTCTAAAAAAATAAATACATTGACAAAACCGTAATTAATTTATAAAATATGTATGGGATATTACGCGCATTTTTAATATCCTATGAGGATAACCTATGAAAAATGGTGGTTTTACTCTAATAGAATTGGTTGTAACTATTGCTATATTGTCGATTGTTTTATCTATAACAATACCTAAAATCAGTATAGATTTTGGATATATGGATAAAATGGCTAATGAATTTGTCATGGATGTTAGATATATACAAATGGAAAATATGAAAAATCCAAGTCAAAATTATAAAATTCGCATTTACGAAGATATAGGCAAATACACAGTAAATAACAGCGATGTTGTTGAAAAAGTTGTTACATTCAAGGAAAAATACATAATTAGATATAGTAATATTGGGTCCATAGGATTTAATGGTGAAGGTACTCCTGTTAATGCAGGGACTTTTACAATTATTAATACTATAACAAATGAAACTAAAAATGTTTCAATTGTACCTACCACTGGAAGAACTATTATTAAGGAATAAGCAGCTTGTGGCTGGTTATAATATACAAAAGGGAGGAGACTGAGTATGATTTCAGCAAGTGATTTTAAAAAAGGAATAACTATATCATGGAATAATGGTCTATGGTCAATAGTAGATTTCCAACATGTTAAGCCAGGAAAAGGAGCTGCCTTTGTTAGAGCAAAAGTTAAAAATGTTATAACAGGAGCAATTAGAGAAGAAACTTTCAACCCTAGTGAAAAATTCCCTAAGGCACATATAGAAACAAAAGAAATGCAATATTTATATAATGATGCTGATTTATATTATTTTATGGATATTGAAAGTTATGAACAAATTCCATTAAATCATGATCAAGTTGAAGAAGCTATCAAATATTTAAAAGAAAATGAAAATGCTACAATGAGATTCTATGAAGGCAAGCCATTCGAAGTTGCAGCACCAAATTTTGTTGAGTTAGAAGTAACAGAAACTGAGCCAGGATTTAAAGGTGATACAGCAACAGGAGCTAACAAACCTGCTACAGTTGAAACAGGAGCAGTAGTAACAGTACCGCTTTTTGTTGAGATAGGGGATAAAATTAAGATCGACACCAGAACTGGTGAATATTTATCACGAGTATAATATATACAAATGGAGGTAAGTTATGGATTTTTTATATGAAAAAATTTCTTATTTAAGAGGTTTAGCTGATGGTTTAGATGTAAAATCTGACACAAGAGAAGGTAAACTTTTCAATGCTTTGTTAGAAATTATTGAAGAAATAGCTGACGGTATGAGTGACATAGTTGAAGAGCAAGAAGAAGTAAACGAGTACTTAGATTTATTAGATGAAGATTTAACAACTGTTGAAGAAGAACTTTTCGGAGATGTTGAATTAGAAGAAGAATTTGATGAAGACTATGACTTTGATGACGATGAGTTTTATGAAGAATATGATGATGAAGATTTCGATGAAGATGATATCAACATCATTGACCAAGAAGATTAATAATCATATTTAAAATAAAAAAGAGTATTTCCTAGGAAATGCTCTTTTTTATTTTCTTCAAGTAAAACAAAAAAATAAAAAGTTTCTTTTTTAGCTCTTGACATTAGTATGGTACCATAGTTTATACTATGGATAAGAGGTGAGGAACATGAAAAGGAAATTTCTTAAGTATGTTATACCTTCGGTTTTAGCTATGTGGATATATTCAATTTATACAATGATAAATGGTATATTTGTAGCAAAGGGAGTTGGAGAAATAGCTCTTGCTGCAGTAAATATAAGTACACCATATGTAAATGTAATATTCGCATCAGCAATTTTATTTGCAATAGGAACATCAACTATTGCATCCATAAACTTAGGTAACAAAGAAGTAACAAAAGCAAGAGAAGCTTTCACTATGAATATGGTAATATTAATTTTAATTGGTCTTTCGCTAACAGGTTTAGTTCTGATTAATCTTGAAAGAATAGCCTATTTCATGGGAGCTACTAAAACAACTATAGGATATGTAAAAGATTACTTAGGTATTTTATCGATGTTTAGCGTGTTCTACATGCTATCGTACTATTTTGAAGTATTGGTAAAAACTGACGGACATCCACATCTTGCAACTATAGGGGTATGTATTTCTGCAGTTACCATCATAACATTAGATTATATATTTGTTATAAAACTTAATCTTGGAGTTAAAGGGGCAGCTCTTGCTACAGGATTATCACAAGTTGCAGCTTGTCTAATTTATTTTATGCATTTTTTAAGAAAGAGTGCAAAATTAAAATTTGTTAAATTCAAATTTGATATTTCCTTAATAAAGAGGACATTACCTATTGGTATATCAGATTTTGTAACAGAATTCTCTACCGGTTTTATAACATTTATGTTTAATAGGATTATACTTCAACATATAGGCGAAATTGGTATCATTACTTATACAGTTATAATTTATGTTAACACGTTTGTCATGTTGACTATGGCTGGTATTTCACAAGGAACTCAGCCGCTAATAAGTTATAACTATGGAAGCGGAAATAAAGAAACATATAGATATATTTTAAAATTAGCAATTAAAACAGTGGCTATCTTTGCAATTTGCATTTATTCAGCAAGTATGATATTCGCAGAACAAATTAATTCGATATTTATAAGTAGGGATGAAGTTGAAATTTTCAGCTATTCAGTAAAAGCTTTTAGAATATTTGTTCTTGCTTATTTAGTAGTTGGTTTTAACATAATATTTGTTGGATTTTATTCAGCCATAGAAAAACCGTTGTATTCATTGATTATATCAACATGCAGAGGATTAGTAGTAATAGTTTTATCACTTATGACAATGACTGCATTGTTTGGTGATAATGGAATTTGGTTATCATTATTTGTATCAGAAATTATTTGTTTGATTATTTCTGGAGTGATATTTGCTAAATTCTTATTTAATGATTTATTTGTAAAAAATACATCATCTAATAAAATTGCAACATTTGATATTTGAACTGAAGGTAACACAAAAAATAAAATTAAAGATATAGAATAATATGTTTATAAACAAATAAGATTAAATTTCTGAGGCTTGTCATCCTGAGCAATAGCGAAGGAGCTAAAAATGTTGAAGTTTAAGGATTCTTCGCTGGCGCTCAGAATGACACATTTAATATAAAATAAGGAAGGCAGAACATTTTAGCATGTTCTGCCTTCCTTATTTTAATATTATTATGGCCAAATTTCTTCTGGATCAACGCCATATATTTGAACTATTTCAAATAAATCACTGTTTGCAATATCTTTTGGTGTAACAAGCCAAGAACCATCAGAATCTATGTCATATCCAAATTGTTTAAATGGATACCATACTAAATGTGAGCATTGTGTACTTGTTAAATCAACTGAATTAGGATTTTTGCTATTTAATAGTCCTACTACTAAACCATATGGCAAATCATACATATTTTTATTAGAAAACTTCGCTATTTCATTTAATGTTTCCTGTGATGTATCTTTTAGTTTTAGCATCATGAATGATGGATAAACTCTCCATTTATTTATATTTTGTAATTGCGTATTTTCACCTAATATTACTGCTTCAAGTGTTATATCATTTTCTTTATCTGCAACAATTGCTGCATGACCATGTCGCCACCCTAATGAATGAGTTGCCTTTGTTAATAAAACATATCCATTTTCATATGGTGCTAAATCAAATCCATATTCATATTTACCATCATCATTTACCAATGATTCTTGGCTTGTTACAATTCCTATTTTTTCACATAATACATTTTTATCTTCAAAGAAATTTTCTTGAAATTCAATTATATCTTTTATTCCGCTTTCTTCATTTTTTAATAATTCATTTATGGCCGGTTTTCCAAGTCCAGTTTGATAAAGTAAAATTTTATAATCTTCCTCTGTTAAATCATTCTTTGAGAGAATTTTTGTTATATCAACTTTTTCATAATCAGGTTTTACAAAACCTTGAGGTTCAATTATTTCTTCTAATGCAAAAATTATTAATAGTATTATAAATATGAATATTACAATATATTTTAATTTTTTATTTTTTATAATTTGAAATTTAGTATTGTTTATCAACATATCACCTGCTAAAAATTATTTGTAATAATATTATATATCAATTCTTTAACAATACCAACAATAAATTTTTTTTCTTAATTAAAGTTCAAGCTATTAATATTATAATTTTTATGTTAAAATAAATAAAAAATGAGTTGATTTCATATAGGAGGAATTTATGAACAGATATAGAAAATCACAAAAATTTGTAAGGGTAATGTGTTTAATTTTAGCAGGTAGCATGATTGCTTCAGCATTTTTGAGTTTTGTAATGTTTTTCTAAGAGGTGATAAATGAAAAATATAGTTGATAGAATTAATAAAGAAGAACTTCAATATTCAGAAGATCAGCGACCTTTATATCATAAAAATTGTGCAGAAATTCTACTTGAAGCAGCAAGTGAAAAATATGATTTGAATTTAGATGATAAATTTATAAAGGCAGTTTGCCCTTTTGGTGGCGGATTGCAAACAGAAAATACTTGTGGAGCATTGCTTGGAGCATTAGCAGCTGTAGGAGTAATATATGCAGAAAACAAGCCATCGTCAAATGATAAAATGAAAGAAAAAACGATAAAAATGGTTGAAGAATTCGAGAAAGA
>JARBUP010000180.1 GCA_029239575.1 Bacillota bacterium | reverse complement strand
TTTAAGATGCAACAATTTGCCATTTGATATTCCAAAACAAATTGAAGCAAGAGTTGCTTCTAATAATGATATGGAAGAAATAAACACATATTTAGAAGAATTTTGCAATGAATTTAATTTCAATAAAGAAGAAATACTTTTACATAATTTTTATGTCTTAACCCCTCACGGTGAAAATAAATATAAACAACTTTATATTAATAATTAAATTTAGTATAATATAATTATCAATGTAAAGTTTTATGTTTATTTAGTTATTAGACAACTAATTACATACATTGATAAACTATAATAATAATGAGCTTGGAGGTTTGTTATATGAAATATACAGTTAATGAAGTTTTACAGTTTATAGAAGAAAATGATGTGAAATTTATAAGATTAATTTTTTGTGATATATTCGGCACATTAAAAAATATATCAATAATTTCAGAGGAACTACCTCGTGCATTTGAATCCGGCATATCATTTGATGCCTCTTCTATTAAAGGGTTTATGAATATTGAAGAATCTGATTTATTTTTATATCCAGACCCATCCACATTATGCATTTTGCCATGGAGGCCACAACAAGGAAGAGTTGTAAGATTTTTCTGTAATATAAAACATCCTGACGGGACACCTTTTGAAGGAGATGGTCGAGATATTTTAAAAAAAGCTGTTAAATATGCTGAAGAATCCGGATATAAAATTGAAATAGGAACAGAATGCGAATTTTATCTTTTCGAAGAAGATGAAAAAGGACATCCAACTTTAGAGCCCCAGGACAAAGCAGGATATTTTGATACTGCGCCACTTGATAAAGGAGAAAATGTAAGAAGGGATATTTGTTTAACCCTTGAACAAATGGGCATACTCCCCGAAAATTCTCACCATGAACAAGGCCCTGGACAAAATGAAGTGGATTTTAAATACTCAGATGCCTTGAGTTCAGCTGATAATTTAATTACTTTTAAATCAGTAGTAAAAACAATTGCACACATTAATGGTTTACATGCTTCTTTTATGCCTAAACCACTAAAAAATCATAGCGGAAGCGGATTACATATTAACATTTCATTATTAAATAACAATGTTAATTTATTTGAAAACATGAAATTTTATCACCACCCTGAAGCAGACAGCTTTATAGCAGGAATATTAAATAAAGTTCAAGATATCACTTTGTTTTTAAATCCTTTAACAAATTCTTACCACCGTTTTGGATTGAACTCTGCACCTAAATATGTTTCATGGTCCCACGAAAACAGATCACAGCTTATA
This sequence comes from Bacillota bacterium, assembly GCA_029239575.1. Lineage (GTDB taxonomy): Bacteria > Bacillota > Clostridia > Tissierellales > Sedimentibacteraceae > Sedimentibacter. The sequence continues at coordinate 4,816 of JARBUP010000180.1, read as the reverse complement.
AGAATACCTGCTGCTAACGGAAAATATTCAAGAATTGAGCTTCGTTCTTCCGATCCAAGTTGCAATCCTTATTTAGCATTTGCTTTATTAATTTATGCAGGTATAGATGGAATAAAAAATAAAGAAATACTTTGTGAGCCTTCAAATATTAATTTATTTGATGCAAATGATGAAATATTGAAAAATTTTGATAAAATACCTGATAATTTAGAAAAAGCTATTTATATTACACAAAACAGCCAATTCGTTAATAAATATTTGCCTCAAAAAACCATAGAAAAATTTATTTCTGCCAAACAAAGTGAGTGGAATAATTATATTTTATCAAATGATAAAGAAAAATTCGAAATAGAATCTTATTTTTATACGGTGTAACGTCACCAACTCTAATAGCAATATATTTAGATGTATGAATACTTTATTTATCAAATTTTGCATATAAAGGTGGTGATTTCATGAATAGTGTGCTCATTGTATCAAGCTCCAATAAGTCTGTTGAAAATTTATCTCAACTGTTAAATTCTAATGGATCATATGAAATATATTCTGCTAACAGCAGCAGCGAAGCAAGAAGATTAATAAACAACTCAGATTATGATTTAGTTATTATAAATACTCCACTTCCTGATGAATTTGGCAATAATCTTGCTGTAACTATTACTGAAATCAGCGCTTCAGGAATAATACTAATTGTAAAAAGCGAAGTTGCAGATGATGTTTCAGCAAAAGTTGATGATTATGGGGTTTTAGTTGTTCCTAAACCAATCATAAGGCAGTTTTTTTTCCAAGCTTTAAAATTATCCCTTGCTTCTAAGAAAAGAATTTTAGGATTAAAAAGCGAAAATATTCATCTCCAGGAAAAAATAGAAGAAATTAGAACAGTTACAAGAGCAAAATGCATTTTAATACAATATCTAAACATGACTGAAAGCCAAGCTCATAGATATATCGAAAAGCAGGCTATGGATTTACGAGAAACAAGATTGCAAGTGGCAATAAATATTTTGAAAACATATGAAAGTTAAAAGAAGGGCAGAAATGATTATTTCTGCCTCTTTTTTGTCTGAACTTTCTTTTATAAATTATTATACAAGTGTAATTTTTGGGGACACACCGCTTTTGCGAACAAAACCATTTCGCAAAAGGGAGCGCCCCCTTTTCTGCCCCTTTTCATTTAACTAATGATAGTTTTAATTATTTCAGTAGCTAATGCTGCGTCTGCATTTCCTTTTGTTTCTTTCATGATATATCCTATGATTGATCCAAAAGCTTTCTCTTTTCCGTTTAAATATTCATTCACTGCTTTTTCATTTGCTAAAACTGCTTTTTCGCAAATGCTTTTCAATGTATTTTCATCAATACCTTGTAAATGCTTTTCAGTAATAAATTCACTTAAGGGTTTGCCTGTTTCAAGCATTTTTTCAAGAGTTATTCTTGCCAAACTTGAATTAATTTTTTTCGTTTCTGTTAGTTTTACAAGCTCATTTAAATATGAAGGAGGTATTAATATATTAAAATCTTCTTTTTCAGTTTCAGTTGATAATGTTCTGAATATTTGACTTAAAATAAAATTTGAAACAACTTTATGATTTTCAATTTTTATACAAGCTTCTTCAAAATACTCAGCAACCTTTTTATATTTAACTAATAGTTCAGCATCCTGTATAGGCAAATTATAATCTTCCACAAATCGCTTCAACTTAACCGAAGGAAGTTCGGGCAGTTCATTTTTAATTTGTTGAATTTGTTCATCCATTATTGAAATAGTAACTAAATCAGGATCTCTGAAATATCTGTAATCATCTGCATCTTCTTTTTTGCGCATACTTTCAGTAATATTTAAATCAGAATTATATCTCCTTGTTTCTTGTTCTATAATACCACCGTTTTCAATAATATCTATCTGTCTGTTAAATTCATATTCCATTGCTTTTGCTATAAACGATAACGAGTTCATGTTTTTTATTTCAGTTCGAATTCCTAAATCATTATCTCCATACTTTCTAACAGAAATATTCACATCACATCTTAATGAACCTTCTTGCATTTTTACATCGGATACTCCAATATATTTCATTATCAGCCTTAATTTTTCAATATATTCAACAACTTCGTCAATGCTTCGAAAATCAGGCTCAGTAACTATTTCAACAAGTGGAACTCCTCCCCTGTTATAATCAATATATGTGTCCCCTCTTTGATGAACAAGCTTTCCTGCATCTTCTTCTATGTGAATTCTTGTGATGTTTATATTTTTTCCTGTTGATAATGATATATATCCGTTTTCACAAAGAGGTTTATCGAATTGTGATATTTGATATGCTTTTGGCAAATCAGGATATACATAATTTTTCCTATCCATTTTAGAAATATTTCTTATACTACAATTGGTTGCAAGACCTGCTTTTACAGCGTATTTTACAACATTTTTATTTAATTTTGGCAGTGTTCCAGGTAACCCAATGCATATTGGACAACAATGAGTGTTTGGCTCACCACCAAATTCTGTTGTACAATTACAAAATATTTTTGTTTTTGTTGAAAGTTCTATATGGGTTTCTAATCCAGCCACTAATTCATAACTCATAGTTTCACCCCTAATTCAATATTTTTATAAATTTTATCTCCAACTTGTTTTTCATACTGATATGCAATATTTAAGATTTTATGTTCTTCAAAACTATTTCCTATAATTTGCATTCCTATGGGAAGACCATTTGAATCAAAACCGCATGGTATGGAAACTGCTGGTAGCCCTGCAATATTAACAGGAACAGTACAAATATCAGTTAAATATGTTTCAACAGGGTCAATGGAAGTAAAATTCAATTCAAATGCAGTCATAGGAACCGTTGGCGCAAGGATTACATCACATTTAGTAAATGCATTTTTAAATGCTCTTACAAGAGTACCTCTTAATTTTTGAGCTTTTTTATAATAAGCATCATAATAGCCCGCACTTAAAACATAAGTTCCAAGAAGAATACGCCTTTTAACTTCTTTTCCAAATCCTTCACTCCTTGTTTTACAAATCATTTCATTCAAATCATTATAATGAGATGCTTTATAACCATAACGTATGCCGTCGTACCTTCCTAAATTTGAAGATGCTTCAGCGCATGCAAGAATATAATATACAGATAGTGAATATTTTAATTCTGGTAATTCAAAATATATTATTTCTGCACCTAAATCTTCATAAATCTTTATAGCTTGAAGTATGGATTCTTTAACATCATCCCTTATACCTTCAAAATATTCTTTAGCAATTCCAATTTTTTTACCTTTTATGCTATCATTTAATTTATCTGCGGTCATTATTCCTTTATTTGCGCAACTTGTAGCATCTTTTTTATCATATAAAGAAATAGTATCATGTATAATTGCAGCATCTTCAACTGTGTGCGCAATTGGACCTATTTGGTCAAAACTTGAAGCATATGCGATTAGGCCATATCTTGAAACTGCACCATATGTTGGTTTTAACCCAACTAAACCACAGAAACTTGCAGGTTGCCTTATGGAGCCACCTGTGTCTGAACCAAGACCATATACGGCAATGTTTCCTCCAACAGCTGAAGAAACTCCACCTGAACTTCCTCCTGCAACATGTTTTAAATTATGAGGATTTAACGCTCCTCCAAAACAAGATGTTTCACAGGATGAACCCATTGCAAATTCATCCATATTTGATTTTCCAAGAAGCACTGCATTTTGGCTTTTTAAAGTTTCCCAAACTGTTGCATCATAAATAGGAACATACCCTTTTAATATTTTAGAACAACAAGTTGTTTCAATATTTTTAGTTGAAATATTATCTTTTAAAGTCATTGGAATTCCTTCTAAGGGCATTAAATGCCCTTTAGAAGAAATTTTTTCATCAACTTTTTTAGCAACTATCAAAGCTTCTTCTTCAGTAACTTTAACATATGCGTTTAAGTTTTTATTTTCTTCTTGAATTTTTTCAAGATATTTATTTGTTAATTCCGTACATGAAATTTCTTTTTTATTTAAAAGATTGTTTATATATCTTATTTTACTTGTTACCATAAATTAATTGACAGATCTTCTTTTTACAAGAAAATATCCATCTTCCCCCCCATCTCTGTTTTTTAATATAAGATCACTGTCAAAACTTTCTATCACTTCATCTTCATGAAATGCATTTATGATATTTGATATATTATCAAATTCCATATTTTCATCTTCAACTGCAGTATTGATTGTATCTGCAAACTGGATTATTTCAGCCATATCTTTTGTTAAGGCTTCTATTTCCTCATCTTCTATTGATAATTTTGAAAGTTTCGCAATTTTTAAAATATCATCACGCGTTATCATAATACCACTCCTTTTTTATAGTAATCATAACTTAGAATTTATTAAAGCTTTATATCCTACTATATTTCTATTTTGCATATTATTATCGTAGTTTTATGTGAACTTCTCTTAACTGTTGTTCGGTAACTTCATTAGGCGCATTTGTCAATAAATCTTGAGCGTTGCTGTTCATAGGGAATGCTATAACTTCTCTAATGTTTTCCTCTTCTGTTAACATCATGACTATTCTGTCTATGCCAGGCGCCATACCAGCATGAGGAGACGCACCAAACTTAAATGCATTATAAAGTGCTGAGAATTTAATTTGCAATTCTTCTTCTGTATACCCTGCTAATTCAAATGCTTTAGTCATTATGTCCAAATCATGATTTCTTACAGCACCTGATGAAAGTTCCACTCCATTGCATACAATATCATATTGATATGCAACTATGTCAAGAGGGTCTGAGTTTAACAAAGCATCAAGTCCTCCTTG
>JARBUP010000007.1 GCA_029239575.1 Bacillota bacterium | reverse complement strand
TTTCACTTATCTTAAGAAACCCAAGAAATAATATATTCCCATTCTTCAAGATTATTTATATTATGTAATTTTTGCCAATTGCCACTTAACCCTAACTGATTTGAAGATAATTCAAAATGGCACATTGCAATACCAATATCATTTATTTGCATATCAAATGACATTACGCCATATCCTTTTGTTCTACAAATAAAAAAGTGATACATATTTTTATTTTTAACAATTCTCCAAGGTTGTTTGTTTGAAGCTGAAGGTCCTAACCTAACCATTTGAAGTGGAACAGCATATTCATCAACTTTTTCATTTAATGGATTTGAAATATTTTCGTCAAAAAACAATTCATTCCAAGGCTTTCTATTATTTGCTCCTACAACAGCCCTCATAGCAGATTCAAAAATACGGGGTTTATCTTTTTTATAACCAACTGGAGATACTATTGGTATAAATTCATTTTCAAGCAAACTTGAATTTTGTTGAAAATCATTTTTATTAAATGTACCTCCAAGCCAACATGTATTAAGGCCTAAATCTGTAGCAAATAAAATTAATTTTTCATATAAATATCCAAATTTCAAAGGATCATGATTTTCTTTATCTGCAATTCCTATAATAAATGATTCTGCCCCAGAAATTACTCCATAAGTCCCAAGTTTTTTGCCTGATTTATTTGAATTTTCTTTACTACTAACATATAAAAATCTTGAATTTATTTTAGCTGATTTAGCTTCATCATTGATTTTTTCTATATAATCATTTAATTTATTAAGAGTTTCATTTTCTATATTCTTCGAGTCAAAAGTTCTGCATGAATATCTTGATTTAATAATTTCGGTAATTGATTTTTGAAAATCCATTTTTCCTCCAAATTTAAGTAATATGTATTTAACTAATTTTATTATATGAAATATTATAATATTAATCAAATATAAATTTATATTAATTTTATTTAAAATTAAAAAGGGACAAATCTTTAATTAAGATTTATCCCAAATATATTTTAAATTACTATTTAATTTCTTTCTTCTCCTGCATGACTGAATTGCCATGGTATCCCAAATTTATCAGTTACCATTCCATAACATTTACTCCAAAATGTTTCTTGTAATTCCATTTCTACAGTGCCGCCTACTTTTATTTTATTAAAATATGTTTTCAATTTTTCAACATCTTCATCCACTACAGTTAAACTAATATTATTTCCTGCAATATATGGCATGCCAGGAAATGTATCAGAAAACATTATGTCACTTCCACTAATTTTTAGAGAAGAGAACATTACTAAATTTTGTGCTTCTTCAGGAAGAGGATGATGTTCTGGATTTTGAGGTGCATCCTTAAATGACATTATTTGAGGTTGTTGATTATCAAAAACTTCAGCATAAAATTCTACAGCATCTCTGCAATTACCATTAAAATTAACAAAAACATTTAAAGACATAATTTTCTCCTTAGTATTTTATTTATTAAATTTTTTTATTTACGAATTATTTGATTAATATACCTTAATTTTTAAATATTTACAATGATAATGTATATAAATTTAAATTGTGTTTATTTTTAAATATTAAAATCTAATGACTTTTTACATTACAAAAGTAGGAAATCCATATTCATGAGTTAAAACTACTCCTTAAAAAGGATGTATTTTTAAAAATACATCCTTTTATATATTATTTATTTTCGCTAAGGTTGCTATCTACATTGTTTTGAAAATTACCTTCTTTTTTTCCAAAAACTGCTCTTGCGCTTTCTGCTTGTGGGTTATGATTAATATGTTTTGAATGGAATTTTCCATCTTCTTTTTTATTATTTCTTGTACTCTTTTTACTATTATCTGTCATATGAAATTCTCCTTAGAATATATTTCTCTAATATTATTTCATATTTTAATCATATCATACAAAATGTTTAGTTTTATCTTGTAACGATTTTTAAAAAAAATTTAAGCATAACTATGGAATTGATTTATTGCCATGTCAGAAAATCCATTTATTTCAGCTTTTACCTCTTCACCATTACAAATTTTTATAATTTTATTTAAAAGTTCTTCTCCAAGCTCTTCTATTGTTTTTTCTCCGCTTATGCTCTCACTAGTGTCAAAATCAATCATGTCATTTAAAAATTCAGCTGTGTGTTTATTTCCTGTAATTTTTAAAACTGGAGCAATAGCATTACCAACAGGTGTTCCCATACCAGTAGTAAATGCAACTAACTGTGCACCTCCTGCTATTAATGAAACAACTGATGCTACATCATATGCAGTTCCATCCATAAAAACAAGTCCTTTTTTATCTATTATTTGACCATATTCATATACTCCAACAAATGGCTTTGTACCGCTTTTATGAATGCAGCCTAATGACTTTTCTTCCAATGTAGTTATGCCGCTTTTTTTATTGCCAGGTGAAGGATTGGAATTTCTTATATCTTCACCATTTTCTTTAAACATTTTATCATAATTTATTATGGTATCATATAATTGTTGTCCTATTTCTGATGTCAATCCTCTTTTTTTCAGGATATTCTCTGCTCCTATTGTTTCAGGAGTTTCACATAGCACTGAAGTTCCGCCAAAGTCAACAATTTTATCAGATACATATCCTAATACTGCATTTGATGAAAATCCTGATGTTGGATCTGAGCCACCACATTCGAGTCCTAAAATTAAATGTGACAAATCACATACTTCTCTTTCGCATTTGTTTGCTTCTTCTTTTAACAAATTAACTATTTCAATACCTCTTTGAACAGTTTTATTAATTCCTCCAATATTCTGTATGCTTATATAAAAAATTGGTTTATTTGTTTTCTTTCTTATTTCTTGAATATATTTTTCTTCAGATATTCCTTCACAGCCAAGTCCCACTATTAAAGTTCCATATACATTACCATTTGCAATCATTCCCGATAATATTTGAACAGTGATAGCAGTATCTTTTGAATTTTGAGCACAGCCATTTGGATTATATAAATATTGTACGTCAGTTTTAATTGCAATTTTTTGAGCAACTCCTGAAGCACATATCACTCCGGGCATTACCACAACATGATTTCGGATGCCAACATTACCATCAGAGCGTTTATATCCATTAATTTTCATCTAAAACCTCCGTTATAATTATTTTATTGCTACTTAAATTATGTGTATGAACATAATGCCCCGAATTTATGTTATCTGTTGCATAGCCTATTGTTTCACCATATTTCAAAATAGCTTCACCTTTTTCAATATCTTTTATTGCAATTTTATGATTCATGGGAATATTTGAAAGTGCTTTTATTTTATAAGTTTCTTTATTCAATTTATATTCAACATCTTCATTAAATGATATATATTTGGTAACTGTTACAACTGTATCTTTTGGGTTCATTATAACTGCATTAACCATTATTTCACCTTCTTATAGTTTTAATAATATTATTTTTATTATAATTAATAATGTTTTTTCATTTAAAAAAATCAGTAAAATTAACATAAATTCCTGTAATTGAAATATATTTAAATTACAATATATTTATTTTATACTATGCATTATTTTTAAACAACAAAAAAATCACGTACCTGAAAAAGTATACAAGAATAACTATTTTAGAATATTTAATTTAATATACATGATTTTATTCACTCATAATACCCATAAAATTAAAACTATCCAAATGATTAAGTTATACAAATTATTTACTTTTAGTACAAAGTTTATATAATTTTAAATAGTATAAGTATATATAAGGATTAATAAAATTTTATAGGGGTGACTTTATGAATAGTAAATGTTGTTTTAAATGCAATGAGAGAAAAATGCTATGCCACAGTATGTGTGAAAAATATAAAGAAATGAAAGAGGAAATAAATCTTGTAAAAATAAAGCGTATTCAGTTTTTAGATGGCTGGGGATATGATGGATGTTTTACACCAAAAAATGGAAAAACAAAAAAGTTTGAAAAAGCAAGATTTTAAGAAATTAGAGACTTTGAAATATTAATTATATATTATGGAAATTATTGTAATTGAAAAGACAGGTTCAAATCCTGTCTTCCATTACTTATGAGGTAAAATACTTTCTAAGCTACATTCGTTTATATCACCATATCCAAATACTTCACAAAAATATTTCACAACCATATCATTTATAATATTTATATCTAATTCTTTACCCAATATACTTTTTAATGAAATGACACCTTTATCTTGAATACCACATGGTATTATCCAATTAAAATGATCAAGATTTGTATTTACATTAAATGCAAAACCATGCATTGTTACCCATCTTTTTATCAAAACACCTATGGCAGTGATTTTATTGTCATCAACCCATACGCCAGTATATTTTTTGTCCTTTCTGTAAGCCTCAATATTAAATTCTTCTTTCAATAATTTAATTATAACTTCTTCTAATTTTTCTACATACAACTTTAAATCTTTACCATGATTTGAAAGGTCAATAATTGGATAGCCTACGATTTGTCCCGGTCCATGATAAGTTACATCTCCGCCTCGATTTACGTGGCTTACATTTACATGATTTTCATTAAGCATTTCTTGGGTAATAATTATATTATCTTCATCACCGCTTCTTCCAACTGTAATAACTGGGAAATGCTCTAATAATAAAATAGTATCGTTAACTAATCCATCTTGTCTTAACCTTACTATTTCTTGTTGAATTTTATAAGCTTCATCGTATTCAATTTTGCCTAATTTAATAATATTGAGTTTCATTTTTTTCCCCTTAATTATTAATACTTAATGCTTCTTCTGCTTTATATGAACTTCTTACTAATGGGCCGCTGGCAATATACTTAAAGCCCTTTTCTAGTCCCACTTTTTTATATTCTGCAAATTTTTCAGGAGTTACATATTCCGTAATTTCTATATGTTTTTCTGATGGACGCAGATATTGGCCTATGGTTAGAATATCACATTTTACTTTAAGAGCGTCGTCCATCAATTCATAAACCTGCTCATCAGTTTCTCCAAATCCGACCATAATTCCTGTTTTGGTTAATATATGCGGGGCTTTTTCTTTAACATATTCAAGTACTTGCAGTGATCTTTCATAATCAGCCTGAGGACGTACTTCAGAATAAAGATATTTAACTGTTTCAACATTATGATTGATAACATCTGGGTTTGCATTTATTACAATATCCAAATTTTCATGCACACCTTTTAAATCAGGTATCAAAACCTCAATAGTTGTATTTGGATTTAAATTTCTTACTGCTTCTATTGTTTTGGCAAAGTGTTCAGCACCACCGTCTTGCAAATCATCCCTGGTTACACTTGTTATAACCACGTGATTTAAACCGAGCTTTTTTACAGCTTCCGCTAAGTGTTTAGGTTCTTCTTTGTCCACCGCTTGGGCATGTCCATCTGAAACATTGCAAAATCTACAGTTTCTTGTGCATACACTTCCTAAAATCATGAATGTTGCTGATTTTTTCTTATAGCATTCACCTAAATTAGGGCAGTTTGCTTCTTTACATACTGTATTAAGTTTAAGATTTGCCATTAAATTACTGATTTCATCAACTGCTTCTTTATTGTAATTTACTTTTAGCCATTGTGGCAATTTTCTTGACATTTACGCACCTCATTCTGTAGTTTCGATTTCTGCCATTATTTCGTCTGCTTTTACATTGTCTCCTTCTTTAAAATAAAGATTTACTAAAGTTCCTTCTTCTTCACTTTCCACTTCACTAACAACTTTTTCAGTTTCAACTTCAAAAAGTACATCGCCTTTTTTTACAGCATCTCCTATTTCTTTGTTCAAAGAAACAAGTAAACCACTTTCCATGTTACTGCTTAATTTAGGCATTTTTATAATTTTTTTCATGTTTTCTCCTTATTTTAAAAAAAGCAATCAGCTAATTCTTTTATATTTATATTTTTTATACTATGAAGTGATTCCACTTCTTTTAGTTTTTTAACTACTTCATTATAGCTGTAACGAGTATTTATGATAACATTTTCCAAATCATTAAAAGTAAGCTTATCACATGTAATAACACAATTTCCAATTATACCTTTATTTATTTGTAATTTAATATTTAATGAAATATTTAAATCACTGATATCATTTTCCTTTTCAAAAGAAAAAATAGGTGAGTTTCCATAATTCCAATCCCACTGTGAATACTTATTTTCAACAAGGTAATTTACTTCCGCAAGTTGTTTTTCTGTTAATTTAATTTTCTCTATGCCATCAGAATACAATGTATTTAATAAAGTTTTTTGAAATTCATCAATAGTCATATCACTATTACAAATATGTTCTTTAATATTAGTAACGACACTCCTTACGGATTTCACGGATTTTGATTCTATTTTTCCTTCAGTAGTTTTTAAAAGATCATGGAGCATGGATAAATTTGCATCAAAAAGCAATGTTCCGTGATGCAATGCTCTATCCCCTTTTATTGTCTGTGCGCTGCCAGAAATTTTTTTACCATCTATGGCAATATCGCTAGTTCTTCTTTTTTCTGCTTTTACACCAATTTCATTTAATGCTTTAATTACAGGAATTATAAAATCATCATAATTTACAAATTTATTTTTATCATAATTTGTCATAACAGAATAATTTAAATTACCTCTGTCATGAAAAACAGTCCCACCACCTGTAATTCTCCTCGCTACTTTAATGCCCTTTTGTTCAACTGCTTTTATATTAATTTCTTCGAAAACATTTTGGTGTTTTCCTAATACAATACTGTTGTCATTTTTCCAAAGCATAAAATATGTATCGTCTTTAAAATTAGTAAATATATATTCCTCTAATGCAAGATTAAAATAAACATCACAACTACTGCTTTCAACATATTTCAACCAATAACCACCTCCAATTAATTATATAATTATACTATATAATACAAATACTTTCAATAAAATAATGTTTTCACAAATCAACCCTATTCTATGATTATTAATAATTTTTTACATTAAAAATCATGGATGCATATTATAATACATCCATGATTATATTAATTTTACTTACATATATATTCAATTATTTCTTATTTATCTTCAATACTGTCTATGTTTTTAAGCACTATGGAAATTGTTCCGTCAACATTTGTTATAAATTCAACTTTATCCTTATTGTTTAGCATTTCATAAGGAATATTAATTTCAATACCTTCATCTGTAACAATTTTTTGCTTTGTTTTTATTTTGTTAGCATAATTGAAATTAACTTTAACTTCAGGTTCTTTTAAACCCTTCATTCTAATTTCTTCCTTATACGTTTTTTTAATATCTTCATCTTTAAACACTTCTTCAGATATTTGATATAAATCGATATTTAATGATTCCTCAACATTTTCCCTTATCATATTTTTTACTTTTGTTTTCATCATAAGATCATCATCATAAAATTCTTTTATAAGTTTATCCGTTGTTTCTGTAATTATTTTAACTTTTTCCTTATCAGGTTTTTCTTCTTTACATCCAAGAAGATGTTTAGAAATATAATAACATGGCTCATTGTAAACCTGACATTTTTTTTCTTTAACAAAAATTTCAAGGGTATTTATATCTACGAAAATAAATTCATCTATTCTTTGAGATGCTGCAGGAAGAGAACATGGCTGTTCAATGATAATGTTTTTAGTCCCTTCCTCTTCTTTTGAATAATGAATATATCCTTTTTTATAGTTTAATTTCATTATTACCATGTAATCTTTGTTATACACATTTGCTTGCACAAAAAGAAGGTCACAAGGTTTAATGTCAGGATTTTCAGAAATTAATTTATAAAAAAACTCTGCTATTTCTTTTGAGAATTTCTTAAATTCGTTGTTATCACTGTATTCTTTTATAAGTTTGAAAAAAAGTCCATCTTCATTTATGAATTTTGTTTTCTTTAAATCAGAATCGTTAAAGCATTTTAAAATATGTTTTTCAGTGTATTCTCTCATGTCTTCGCCTAATGACATTAAGTTTTCAGATATAACAGGAACACCTACACTTGTGTCAAGTATATGTAGTATGGCTCTTGATATTGATACGCTCATTATTTACCTCATTAATTTTATTTTCAATATTCATTTTACTACATTGGGTTTTTTATTTCAATTAAAAATAAATATAAGTCTACATACTTTAAAATGACTTCTTATTTGAAATTAATGTTAATAAAAAAAAATTTTTATTACATACTATATAGTAAAATAAGGAATTAAAGGACGGTTACAATGCAAGGAATAGAAAAAGCTTATTCAGCGATTTATAAAAATATTTTAAAAACAATCAACCCAATTAAAAAAAAAATAATAAAAACTGAATGTTTAGTTCATCAGTTTATAAATAACCAATCACTTATAATTTTAAAAAACGATGGAAATATTGGTGCTTATAATTTGATTTCCAAATATATTGAAGATATTAATGACGGTGTTGTTTGGGCTGATCAAGATTTAAAAAGCAGCAATCATTTTTACAACCCTCATACAAACAGAGGTATGTACGGAAACAGCAATGCAAAAAAAGAATGCATTGCTTATTATACTAAAGCTTTGAATGAGTATTTTCATGGAGACAAAAAAGAAGCTATGTTTTATTTAGGCGCTGCATGTCATTTGATTCAAGATTTAACAGTTCCTCAACATGCAAATGTAAAACTGTTGGATGATCACAGAAGTTTTGAAAATTGGGTTATTAAAACATACAAAACTCATGATGAATTTAAAATTAACAGCGATGGAATTTATTTTGATTCTATAAGTTATTACATAGATTATAATAGTAAAAAAGCTTTAGATGTTTATCATAAATATTCAGATTTAAAGGATGATGAAAAAAGATTTTATAAAACTTCTTCAGTTACATTAGTTTTAGCACAAAAGACTACTGCAGGGATGATGTATAAATTTTATTATGATTTACAGAAAATTGCGCCAATTATTGAAATTAAGAGAAAAAGACGTTATTAATCTAAGGACTGATTTTTAATAAGCTAAGATGTTAATTCTTATATTATTAAAAACAGTCCTTTTTTTATGAATTTTAATATTTATACAACTATCTAATTCCCTAAATTATTTCTCACATTAATATCATTTCATTTTCATATTTCCAACACATTAAAATATTATCCTTTACTTACAGAACAGGAGGAAACATATGAAATCAAATAATATTTTTGAAAGAGTTGAAAATAAATATTTAATTGATCAAAATAAATTTAATTTATTTTTTCAATATATTAAACCATACATGATAGTTGATAAATTTGGGCTTCATACTATTTGTAATATTTATTATGATACAGACAATTATGAATTAATCAGAAACTCTATAGAAAAACCAAAGTACAAAGAAAAATTAAGGCTGAGAAGCTACGGTGTACCGAAAGATAATGATAATGTATTTTTAGAAATAAAGAAAAAATATGACGGTACTGTTTTTAAAAGAAGAATTAATTTAAGTTTAAAAGAAGCTGTAGATTATCTTGATTATGGCATAAAACCTAATCGTGATAGTCAAATATTAAATGAAATAGATTATTTCATAAATTTTCATAAACCTACTAAAAAAGTTTTAATTGCTTATGAAAGATTAGCACTTTTTGCCAAAGATGATTCTGATTTTAGAATAACATTTGATCACAATATAAGAAGCCGAACATCTGATTTGAATTTAAGCGATGGTGATTATGGGAATCCTACTTTAGATTCTGATTCTTATTTAATAGAAATTAAAACTTCTTCATCAATACCCCTTTGGTTAGTAGAAATAATGTCTCAATTAAATATTTATCCTGCATCTTTTTCAAAATATGGGACTGTTTATAAACAAAATTTAATACACAGTCTTGTTTATAAAAATCAAGGTTATGAACAACTCACTAAGAATGAAGAGCAATTAAGTGTAAATATATCAAATTATTGGAGGAATGAAAATTGTTTACAAGTACATTAAATACAGCTGCATCGCTGTCAATCACAAGTGCTTTTTTAAGCATAACTTGTGCATTAATATTAGGTATAGCCATAGCTTTAACATATATGGCAAGTGATTCATATTCTAAAAACTTTGTTATCACTTTAGTGATGCTACCCCTTTTAGTTCAAATTGTCATAATGCTTGTCAACGGAAATTTAGGAACAGGAATAGCAGTTATGGGAGCATTCAGTTTAGTCAGGTTTAGATCAATTCCAGGAAGCTCTAAAGAAATAAGCTTTATTTTCTTTGCAATGGCCACTGGTTTAGCTACTGGAATGGGATATATAACCTATGCTTTAGTTACAACTTTAATTTTATGTTTAGTATTTTTAATTCTTTCTAAATCTAAATTTGGAAGTATTTCTGATTCTATTAGAAAGTTAAAAATAACAATACCTGAAGACTTGGATTATACAGAAATTTTTGACGATATATTTAAAACATATACTAATAAGGTTGAGTTAGAAAAAGTAAAAACTACAAACTTAGGTAGCATGTTTGAACTTAATTACAATATCGAACTAAAAGATTTGTCCAAAGAAAAGCATTTATTAGATGAACTTCGCTGCAGAAATGGAAATTTAACTATAATTTGTAGCAGAACTCAAACTAAAGATGATCTTTAATTAAAATATAAAATATAAAATAAAATGGAGATATTCATGAATATAAAATATAAAAAAATATTATCAGTAATGTTATGCTTTACATTAATTTTTACACTTTCAGCATGTAGTCAAAATACAGATTCACAAAAATTTGTAGTACCTACTGAAAACTCAAATTCTGCTGAAAGTGAATCACCTTTAAATATGAGCATTAAATTAAGCGACTTAATAACATATGATGAAGATGATTATTACACAAATTATCAAGATGAAAACCCTAATTATATTAAATTAAATGGTACTGAAATTTCATTTGAAGGTAATGGTGCTATAGTTGACAATGGCACTATAACTATAAACCAAGCTGGAACTTATGTAGTAAGCGGAAAATTAGATGACGGACAAATCATAGTAAACGAATCAAATGACGGAGTTGTTAAATTAATATTAAATAATGCAGATATAAATTGTTCATATAGCTCACCAATTTATGTAATAAATTCAAATAAAACAGTTATATCTTTAGTAGAAGGAACTGAAAATACAGTAACGGATGGAATTACTTATACAAATGTTGATGAAACAACTTCAGAACCTAACTCTGCAATTTTTAGCAAAAGTAATTTGACTATTACTGGAAGTGGCACATTAAACGTTAATGGTAATTACAATAACGGAATCACATCTAAAGATGATTTAAAAATTACTGATGGAAATATAAATATCATTTCTACTGATGATGGATTAATGGGACGCGATATGGTTGCAGTAAAAAGTGGAAATATAAAAATCAATTCTATAGGACATGGTATTAAATCTACAAATGATGAAGATACAACAAAAGGATATATTGTCCTTGAAAATGGTATTTATAATATAACATCTGGTGCAGACAGCATTCATGCACAAACATCACTTTACATAGTTGACGGTGAATACACGCTGACTTCGGATGATGATGGAATACATGCTGATACATCTATTGAAATAGCATCTGGAAATATTGATATTACAAAAAGTTATGAAGGAATAGAAAGTTCTGAAATTACAATATCAGGCGGAGAAATAAATATTATTGCATCCGATGATGGCATTAATGTTGCAGGCGGCAATGACGGTTCAGCTATAAATGGAAGACCTGATCAAAGTACTTTTTCAGAAAATGATAATAGTAAGTTAAACATTAATGGTGGAATTATTTTAGTAAATGCAGAAGGTGATGGATTGGATTCAAATGGTTCGATTTATATGACAAAAGGTAATGTTACAGTATTAGGCCCTATATCTAATGGCAATGGTGCTTTGGATTATGATGGTGAGTTTAATATAACAGGTGGAACATTGATTTCTGCAGGTAGTTCAGGGATGGCTCAAGGACCATCGGATAGTTCAACACAAAATTCTGTAGTGATAAAATATTCAGTAATACAAAATGCAGGCACACCTGTAATAATTAAAAATGCAGCTGGGAATACCATATTTACATTTGCTCCTACAAAAGAATTTCAGACAGTTGTTTTAAGTTCCCCAGATTTATTGATAAATGAAACATACTCATTATATTCAGATGATTTAAATTCTGCTGATTTCACACTTACAGAGAATTCAACCTGGATATCAGAAACTGGTGAGGCTGTATCTAAAGGCGGTGGTTTTGGAGGTACAAAAGGAGGTGGCATGAGACCTGACAAGCCACAAGGAGAATTTCCAAAAGTAGAAGGTCAAACTCCTCCTGATGGAACATCAAGTTCAACCCCAAGTTCAACTGGTGAAGATATTTAAACAAAAAAATCAGTAGGTTTGACCTACTGTTTTTTTTGTTTAAAACATATTTCTTATAAACATATTATCATTCTTTAATAAAGTTTCAATTGTTTCATATCCAAGTCTGTGTAGAAGTTCTATAACATATGGATTATCAGCTGGGGTTTTATACTGAGCTTCTTCCCCATAATTTTCTACAAACTCTCTACCCTGCTCTTTATCAATTATTATTTTAGGACCACCAACACATCCTCCAACACATCCCATACCTTCTAAAAAGTTTGCTGTTATTTTTCCTTCTTTTATTTCGTTTAAAAGCTCCCGGCACTGAGGTACACCATTTGCTTGTTTCGATTTAAAAGGAATTTTTCTGTCAGGTCTTAATCTATATAATGTTGACTCAATAGCTTCACTTACGCCGCCTGTATGAGCATAAATTCTACCTGCTTTTGAAGAATGGTCTCTTAAATCTTCTTCTAAATTTTTAGGATCTATACCCGCAATTTTAAAGCAATCTTTAACTTCTTGAAATGTCATAACATAATCCGTAGAATCTGCAATATCTTTTTCTCTTGATTCCGCTTTTTTAGCAACACACGGACCAATAAAAACTGTTTTTGCTTCAGGGTGAATTTTTTTTATACTCCTTCCACATGCAACCATTGGAGATACGGACGGTGGTATATGTGGAACTAAATCATTATATACTTTTTTTATCATGCCAATCCACATTGGGCAACAACAACTAGTTAGTAAAAAGTCTTCATCTGTTTTAATTGAATGATCAAATTCAAGTGCTTCTTTTAACGTCAAGATATCTGCAAAAAGAGCAACTTCAATCATGCCTGAAAACCCTAATGCTTTAAATGCACTTCTTAATTTGCCCGGTGTTACATCTTCACTAAATTGTCCCATAAATGCTGGAGCAATCATTGCATAAACAGGAGCTACGTCATTATTTATGAGTTCAAATATAGGCAATAAATCTTTTCGGTCTGTAATATTTTCTTTAATGCATGATTCAATACATTTTGAACATCCCAGACAACGGTCATCAATTACATTAAAATTTCCATCATCATCCTTAACCATAGCATTAAATTCACAGATATTTTTGCATTTTTCTTTTTGTTCTTCTGAACAATCACAGTTTCCTAGCCTTATAACAGTTGGATGTTTGTCTGGATTTAATAAGCAATCAAGGTGATGTTCATCAAAATCAAGCAAATTTTCCTTATTTTTTAGTTCATCATCAATTGTTTTATTTACTGCTGAATCTAAAAGATGATAATAAAGATCATAAAAAGAATTCATTATTCCTCCTCAAGTGTATAATAATTATATTATAACCACCTTAAGGAAGAATAATCTTTAATTTATTACTTCTTCATATGTGTCATTTAAATATTCTGCTCCAAATTTTTGCATTTGCTCTAAAATAGGAATAATTTTTTTACCAGCATCTGTTAATCCATATTCCACTTTTGGAGGAACAACAGGATATACTGTTCTATAAATTATATTATCTTCCTCTAAACTTCTTAACTGTTGAGTTAACATTTTTTGAGTAACTCCTGGAAGCATACTTTTTAGTTCACTGAATCTTAACACATTATAACTTAAATACCACAAAATTAATAATTTCCACTTTCCAGCAACTAAATTTTGAAATAAGTTCATTGGACAAACATCATGTTTTATACATTGATTTCTCATATGGCATAATTTGTGTATACCTACATTTTTTTCTTTCATAATATCTCCCATGTTAGTATCTTTTTGTCATATATGATATATTATTATACATACATCTTTAACGAAAAAAATTATAACATATTTAATTTGTTAATACAAATTTTCTTTAGAAATTTTTTTATACAAAAAAATAACTGGTTAACCAGTTATTAGATTATGACACTTTATGGGTTTATCAATAGTATAATAACTTATAAACCCTTAAAATATAAAATTCACTTTGTTTTAAATAAATTGAACACAATACTTCCCAAATACAACACCTGCTAAACTTAAAAATAAATTCAGACAAGTATTCAACATTCCCAATATATAATTTCCATCAGTAAAGAGGGACACAGTTTCATAGCTAAATGTTGAAAAAGTTGTTAGTCCACCCATTATACCAGTGGTTAAAAACAACTTTAAATTAGGAGAAATTAAATTAGTGGATAAACTTAATTCCATAATTAAACCTATTAAAATTCCACCTACTACATTTACAATTAATGTTCCATATGGAAGATTTGCGCCAAATAATTTAGGTGATAAAATAGTTATGATATACCTCAAACATGCACCTATAAATCCACCCATACCCACAAACATTATTTTTTGAATATTAATGTATATGTCCATGGTGGCCGCTACAGCTATCATCAATAATATATAAATTTAATTTATTATTATTTAATAATTCAACATTTTTTACAAGAGTATCATTTTCTGCTTTATATACTTTTATATTTTTGCTATTTAATTTAGTAAGTGCCCCTCGGCCTATGCCTCCAACTAAAACAGCATCAATATCTTCATTACCTATAGCTTTTAATGGTTGACATTTGCCATGTTCATGTTCAGCATCACCATTTTCAATAACTTTAACTTCATTATTTTCTGTATTGTAAATTAAAAAGATCGGTGCTGAACCAAAGTGGTTATAAGCCATGCTTTCCAATCCTTTATTTTCTAAAACTGGCATACATATTTTCATTATAATTCTCCTTTTCATATGTCTAATAGAATATTTTAAACTTATTTTATTTTATTTAATTTAATTTAATATATTTTAATTATACGCTGTTATAAACTTATTTCAATAACTATTTTCATTTATAAAATAATACACATAATATTTTTTCTTTCATATATTATAGTAAATTGAATAACCAGGAGTGATAATTTGTTTAATAATTATGATATACCATATATGAATCCATACATGCAATGTTCTAACTACGGAATGGATTTCTCACAAGAAGGCTTAGCTTTAGCTTTAAATCTAATGCAGGAAGCAGTTCAAGATGAAAGACATGAAGAGCTTTTATACGATTACTTAATTAGTGTTGCCCCAACACAAGAAGAAAAAGATATTATTACATCTAATAGAAATGATGAAAGAAATCATAGAAGATGGTTCAGAGATGCATATAGATATTATACTGGAGAAAACATAGATGCAAAAGATGGTCATGATTTTAAAAGACCTGCATCATATTTAGAAGGAATCAGCAATGCTGTATTCGGAGAATTAAATGCCATGGAAAAATACCGCTACATTAGGGAAGGTTTACCAGAAAGATTCTTCCGAGATACAGTATTTAGAATACTTACTGATGAGATGAAACATGCGACAAAATATAATTATATACTGAGCAAAAATGCATTAAGCAATAAATAACACTCCCCCCTAATAACACCTAACACCTTTTCACTAAAAAACCTCAAAAATAAATTTTGAGGTTTTTAGTTTTTTAATATTATATTTGTTCTATATTTCTTTTATCTATTTTAAAACCTATTGTTTTTTCAATCTCGTTTAATGTATCCATATCTTTTGGTGTAACAAACAAACATGTATATCCTTTTTCTCCAGCTCTGCCCGTTCTACCTATTCTATGAATATAAGATTCGCTCGTTTCTGGAATATCATAATTATAAATATGGCTTACTCCACTTATATCAAGACCTCTAGCCGCAACATCCGTAGCGATTAAATATTGAACATCACCATTTCTAAAAGATTTCATTGCTCTTTCCCTCTTTGATTGTAAAATATCTGAGTGTATTATCAAGCATTTAAATCCCCTGTCATGCAAATCCTCTTCTAACTTATCGGCTCTAATTTTAGTTCTGCAAAAAATTATAGCCATGTATGGATTATCTTCTTTTAATACAGCACAAAGTGCATCTTGTTTTTTTCTGTCCGTTGTTTCAACAACATTTTGTTTAATATTTTCAAGAGTAACAGTTTGTTTTTCTACTGTTATTTCTACAGGATTTTTCATAAATTTATATGCAAGTTTTTTTACATCTGAATTTAATGTAGCAGAAAAACATAATGTTTGACGTAATTTATTTGTTGTTTTCAATATTGCTTCCACTTCAGGTTTAAATCCCATTAAAAGCATTTGGTCAGCTTCATCTATTACAAGAGTTTTAAGTTTGCTTAAATCCACAGTTTTTCTTTCTAAATGGTCTAAAAGCCTTCCAGGTGTTGCAATTATCAAATGGATATTTTTATTCAGTTTTTTAATTTGTCCAGTAATATCTTTTCCGCCATATGCAGCTAAAATATTTATATCCTTTGCTTTTGTTAACTTATTAGCTTCTTCAGTTATTTGAATAGCAAGTTCTCTTGTAGGTGTTATGATCAATGCTTGAACATCATTCATTTCCAGGGAAATATTTTCAAAAATAGGCAGTAAAAATGCGAGAGTTTTTCCAGTGCCCGTTTGAGCTTCTCCAATTACATCTTTTCCGTCTTTAATTAATTTAATACTCTGTTCTTGTATTGGAGTTGGTTCTTTTATTCCTGATGATTTTAATACTTTTATTATATTTTCACTTATTCCAAGTTCTAAAAAATTCATTGTTATAATACTACCTCTCAATTAATGTTTTTCATTATTATAACACAATTTGAAGTTTTTACTAATATTACTTTTAAAAACTTTCCTGTTACAAGTCATATAGCATTTCGCAGTCTTATTCTCCAATATATTTGCTCGCCATTGGTAGATAAATTATCGAAAAATAGGGTTAGGTCATAAAAAATATTCCGCAATTATTATTACGGCATTATTTTTACATTATTTAATTTAATATAACCAATATAAATTTATTTTTTCAAAAATCCAATTTTTCTAAAGAATACCCCAACTTCATCTCTTGTTTTAGCCATTAGATAGCTTCCACTTCTCTTAGTCCATGTATCCTGTGTTTTACCATCAGTTCTTTCAATATAATAATCTTTAACTGTTTGGTTATATTCATTAATTAATAATTCTTGATTGCTATCATCATAAAAATCTACTTTATGTATTTCTTCTTGTGGAAGACGAGGTTTCAAACCAGGATTTTCATCGGGATATCCTAAGCATAACAAACATAATGGTGCAACCATTTCTGGAAGTTTAAATTCTTTTGATAAAGCTTCAACATCGTTTCTAATTCCACCAACAACAACCCCACCTAACCCTAAACTTTGAGCAGCAATAAAACTTTTTTGAAGAGCTAACGAAGCATCAATAACAGCTACAGTATAACACTCAGTGTTGCTAAATACTTCTTTGTCAGTATCTTCAAAATATTTTTTTCCCCTGTTTAAATCTGCACAAAATAATAAAACTAATGGAGCTTCTTTAACCCAACGCTGTCCACCTGCTATTTCAGAAAGAAATTCTTTTTTACTCTGATCTTTTATTTCTATAATTGTATAATGTTGAAAATGGCTTGATGTTGGTGCCATTTGACCACATTTAATTATAGTATCTACAATTTCCTTTTCTACTTTTTGATCTTTATATTTTCTTATAGACATGTGATTCATCAATAAATTAATAGTATCGTTCATATTCCCTCCATAAAATATATTTACTTTAATTATATGAAAGTTAACATTTTTTTACAAGCATTATGACTAATAAAATTAATTAAATTAAAATCATAAAAATTCTTACTATAATTGAGAATATTGATAAGATCCTTCGCTATGCTCAGGATGACAAATATAAAAGTAATACTTCCATTAAACTGAATTACTTGTGATTTTCTATTTAATTAAAAGGATATATTTTAAAAATATAGAAACAATAAAAATTAATTCAAAAAATTTCATAAGTATGGAGATAAACATGGAAAAAAAACATAATGGACTAAATGCTACACATCTTACTATGATGGCTTTAGGAACTGTAATTGGAGGTTCATTTTTTCTTGGTTCTTCAGTTGCCATTCACGCTGCAGGTCCTTCAATATTAATATCATATATTTTAGGAGGAATATTAGTATATTTCATTCTTTTCGCATTTTCTGAAATGACAGTAGCTAATCCCGACTCAGGGTCTTTTAGGACATTTGCTGCAAATACTTTTGGTCCAGGAACTGGGTTCGTAGTAGGCTGGGTTTATTGGACTGGGATGGTTCTTGCAATGTCAAGTGAAGCAACCGCAGTATCAATATTAGTAAGAGAATGGTATCCTAATATTTCAATACCAGTTTTAGGAAGCTTAATAATTATTGGAGTAACTCTTCTTAATTTATTAGGAGCTGATAAACTTAGCAAACTTGAAAGTGGTCTTGCTTCTATAAAATTATTAGCAATTGTATCTTTTATTGTTATAGGCTTGCTGCTAATTTCAGGATTGTTGGGTGGTAAAGCGATAGGGACAGGAGAATTAACAAATGAACCATTTATGCCAGGTGGAATAAGAGGTATTGCAGGGAGTATGTTAATTGTAATATTTTCATATGCCGGCTTTGAAATAATTGGTTTAGCAGCTTCTGAGGCAAAAGATCCTAAAAAAACAATCCCAAAAGCAATTACTACTACAGTTATTTGTTTAGTTGGTTTTTATATAGTTTCTGTAGCAGTTTTGTTACCACTTATACCAACAGCAAGCCTTAGCGAAGATGTGAGCCCCATGGTAGCAGCATTAAATTTGCAAGGGATGGGTTGGGCAGGTACTGTTATTAATATAGTACTTATAACCGCCATACTTTCAACCATGCTTGCTGCAATGTTTGGACTTGGCAGAATGATGAGGTCCCTTGCAGATGAAGGTCATGCTCCTACATTTATACAAGATAAAAGTGACGTTCCTTATAAAGGAATATTATTTTCTGGAGCTTCCATGCTTCTTGGTTTATCCATAGGACTTTTGCTTCCAAGTGTTTATATGTTTTTAATTTCTTCAGGTGGATTTGCTCTTCTTTTTACATATACGGTAATTATGGCTACACATATTCGTTTTCGTAAAAAAAATGGTTGCCCTCCCGAAGGAAAATGTCAAATGCCTGGTTTCCCTTTTACATCTTGGATTGCTCTAATATGTTTAATTGTAATTATATTAAGCATGCCTTTTATCTCAGGGCAAAGTTCAGGACTTATTGCAGGAATAATTATGATTATTTTTTACTCTTCAATATATTTAGCTATGAAGTATTTAAATAATTCTCGAAAAAATTATGAATCTAATAAAATTATTATTAATCATAAAATTTTGCCAGCTGAATATTCTGATGAATTAACAGATATTAATATAAAAAGGCATGATTTAAAAGATTAAAATACTAAACCCGCTATAATTAAATTAGCGGGTTTGAATTTGTTCAGCATTATTTAATATATCACTTAATTCATTAACATTAATTTCATTAACAGATTTAGGTTTCTTTGGTGATATATCATAATCGTTTAACTTTAAACTATACCACTTAACATCATTCCAAATGCCATTTTTAAAACCAACATTTTTTAGTACTCCAATTTCTTCAAATCCAAATGAATGATGCAGTTTGTCACTTTTAATATTAGGTATAGTGACAACACCAATCATACTTAAATATCCTAATGATTTTGATAATTCTATTATACTATAATAAAGAGCTTTTCCAATATTCATGCTATGATAATCAGAATTTATGTAAACAGATGATTCAACTGTCCAGTCATATGCCTCCCTTTCTCTAAATCTTGATATATAAGCATAACCAACAACTTCATTTTCAATTTCACACACAATAAGCGGAAATATTTTTTGAATATTTGTTAACCTTTTACTGAATTCTTCTGACGTAGGAACTTTACATTCAAAGGTAATTAAAGTGTCAGTAATATATTTTTCATATATACTTAATATAGCTTTATAATCTTTTTCATCAGCAATCCTAATTTTTATATTTTTAAGCATATGACCTCCGCTTAATTATAATTCAACTACTGTTACTTCATGACCAGTGTAAGGCAAAAATCTTTCTAATAAATCTGAAGTTTTTATTTTAAGGCTTGAGGTATTTATACATGGATGACATCCAAAATATTCAGATTCATATATTTCCTTATCTATTAACAAACGAACATTATGATCTTTATCATTCATTAGTCCAAGAACACTTACAGAACCCGGAGTAATATTTAAATGTTTTTCCATATATTCACCTTCTGCGAAAGAAAGCCTTGAACATCCAATTTGCTTTGATAAGTCTTTAGTTAAAAATTTCTTATCACCTGGCATTAAAAGCAAATAAAAATCTGTTTTAGAATTATTTCTTAAAAATAAATTTTTGCAAATTTTAATACCAAGAGCTTCATCAATATCATTACAGTCATCAATTGTTTGCGCTGCTTCATGATCTACTCTTACAAAAGGTATATCTAATTTTTCAAGCAAATCATATGTATTCAATTCTTTTTCAAGTCTGTTATCATCCATTGGTTTTGAATGATATAAAGTTTTATCAATTTTAATATTGCTCATATGTATAACCTTCTCTTTCTTTTTTATAAATAAACATAGATATTTCACCTGCTATAAGCAGCTGCTAATTTCATGCCTGCAAAATTTAATATTTTATAAACATTTTAACATAAATATAGTTTTTATGTCAATTTATAACAGGTTAAATAAAATGTTTTCTAATTAAAATAAACATTAAAAAATTTCAAAAAAAGAGAGCTGCATCTCATAGAAATTTTTTTCTATTTTGATACAGCCCCTTTTATAATATTATTAATTATAAATTAAATTACCAATCAACATTAACAGGCATCTGCATTGTTCTTCCCAGACTGTTAGAGTAGGAATTATCCATATGGTATTTGTAGTCTGTTTTAGGGTCAATAACCATAATTCCATTTTTAATTCCTTCGTTATAATAATGCTGTCTTGCTTCTGGGAAACTTGTAGTTACTTCAAAATAAGTATAGTCAGCACCGCCATTATTCTGATACATGTTGTAGAAATCCTCGTAAAGAGGGGGCTCAGCATCAGGATACCTGCTGGTGGATGCAAATCCTCCTGGTTCAAGATAAATTTTTATTTTTACTGAGCTGTTTGCAGGAACTACCGGCAGCTTCAAATCTACAACTGGGTTAAACACCTCATAAACAGCCACTCCGTCAAAAAATCCTCCATATTTGTAGTCAACAGTATAACCGTTTAATCCATAAACAAAGTGCTTCCAATATTCTGAAGCAGTATATGATGCTGTATATGGATTGTAGCTATACTCATAAGTATCTGCTGTGAGGTTAAGACCAACAGGATCATAGGATGTTGCGTACAGTCCTTGTTCGCTTAACTTAAATTGCACATTAAGGTCCAACGTTCCAGGAGCAGTAGGGTAATTTGTATTATTTTCAAGCTCTACCTCTAAACATGCCGGTTGGTATAAAGCTTTAGGGTCAAGTTTTAAAAATGGAGCTTTAACCGGATTTTCATCAAAGGTAGCTTTATCAACCTCTTTGAAATGATTTACTATTCCATCCGCTGCCTTTTTAGTCATTTCTTCGGTAATCTGGCTTGCTGGCACACCTGCCTCTGTGAGTGCAACCTGAGCAAGGTATGCTATATTTCCTTCAGCCATCTGCTCAAAATTTGGAAACTTAGGAGGAATGCCCACTGATGATAATCCATAGTCAACAAGCATTGTCAGTGCCGTTGCAAATTCATTTCTTAAGTTATCGATTGGACATAGATTGGCAACTGCTAAAATAAGTTTTGTTTTTAATGCTGCATATGTTTCAGTAATCTGTGAATAAATTTTTGCTATTACAGATACCATGGTTTCAAAGAATTCAACAACACCATTGTATAACTCCTCATACCATGGTTCATCCGCTGGTGTAGGTTTCGGAATATAAATCTCAGTTCCTAAAGGCAATACTTCATTCATCAGTTTCTGATATTGACCCTTAAACGCATCAGGCAGCTTATCATAAGGTGTTGAAGGCCATATACCACTGACTCCAAATTGATTTGTTATAATATAATATTGATATGGTCTTAGAATTTTTCCGTTATTGTTCATCCAGCTACAGTTAATTTCAGTTGGCTTAGGTTCTCTGAACACATAATATCTTGACATATAATCAGGATTAGCCCAATCTATGGCTTTATATCCTTCAATTTTGACATTTGGCAGTGAATAGTTGATCATCTGTTCCTTGTCATACGGAGAAGGTGGTACTGGCGGAGCAATGATTGTAACAGGAGTTCCATATCCATATTTAACAGTTACAACATCCGAATATACAGCTCTTAATTTACCTGGCTCTGTATCCTCGGTAATAGCCACAGCTCTTATGTAATACTCTATGTATTCATCAGCCTTCATGTCAGCTTTACCAAACGACTTAAAGTCTACTACAACTGATGGATTAAGATCTGTATGCGGTACAATTGGATCCATATCCTCTATGTTGTATTCACTTTCATATACAAGATTATCTTTTTTTAAATAGTCTTGCTTTTTATCAAAACCTTTATCATAAATCTGGACATAGATTTTCTTAGCATTTTTATCTAATCCATGGAAATGGAAAAATCTTGGACTATTGTTTGTAGGATCAAAGCTTACCCAATTGCCGTTAACCCAAGGGTCATGTACAGGTTTATCTAACCCTGTTTCTCCATGCCCATATCCCATATGGCTTTTAGGGGTCCAAATTTCAAACGCTGGTTCTGTATACTGCATAGTTGATAGCACAGGTATGCCATACAAAACAGCTATGCCTTTTCCCGGATCTCCTATAGGGCTCCCAAGAGAATCAACTGGTACTGCACGTACATAATAAGTTTTTTGTTGTTGTTTTATAGGATTTTTAATTAGTGAAGAAGCTCTTATTTTGCTGAAGTCTATTGAAAATTCCCTCGATTGAGATAATCCCCTTGATAGTAGAACTTCGCCTGACATCACTATGCTTTTTTCAGTTTTAAAGTTTTCCTTGGTTCCTAAAAACTGGGATTCTGAAACCTGCCAGATAACCTTTGAAACTGTGTTATATCCTATAGTATTATTTATCTTGTATGAAAACCACCTGACGCTGTCTTTGTTTTTATCAATAAATGCTCCAAAATCAGAATTTATATACATCGGCTCAGTTGTTCTTTGTTGTAAAGCCGGATGTATGATCAATTTTGGCAAATCAGGCTTAACAATAATATTAGGGTCAATTGTTGGAGTCGGTGTTATAGGTGTAGGTAATGTCTGAGTAGGTAATTTTGGAACAATCAAAGTGTTTGACAAAGCTGTAAACAACATTCCATTCTCACTTCCTATTGAAGAAAGCATCGGAAGAGTTGCAGGACGGCCAGCCTTGTTTGAAACATACAGCTCTAACTTCTTATCGAACTTAGGGAAAAATAAATTGTTCTCTATCATTGTAAATTCAAATTTTTCCCTTATATTCTTTGAAATCATTGGTGGTTTAGTGAATCTTACAGTGCCTTTTTCTTCTATAGCCTGCGCTGTTGTTAAACTGAATTTTTTATAAGTTCTTAAAAGTAAAATTATAGCCTGCTCTCTTGGTGTGTTTGAAAGCGGGTCTATGGTTTCAACAGAAAGTCCTTTCATTATTCCGTTCTTATAAGCAAATTTCATTGCATCTATTGCCCAGGATGCAATCTTATTAGCATCCTTGAAGGGAAAATCACCAGCGGTAGTATCCAATCCAGATACAGATACATTGAGCGTTCTTAAAATCATGACACACATTTCCTGTCTTGATATGTTGTTTAATGGTGCAAAAGTATCATCCGATGTGCCTTTAACTATACCAAGAGAATATGCCTTTAAAATTTCAGTGTTATTTGTGTCTTTAAATGGATTACCAACAAATGTAGGAGTCTGTCCAGTAAGTTTTTCATATAGCTTGATTACTAAAGTACAGAATTCCTCACGGGTTATGTAACGATTATAATTGTTCATTACCCCTGAATATGTGATGGATATGTCATATGCTTCTTTTATTTCAGATTCAGCCCAAGAGCTCTGGGTTCCATCAAATTGAAGCGATCCAACATTTTCCCCATAAACTTGCAGAGGTGTGAATGTGGTTAAAAGCATGGAGATTAAAAGTATTACGGCAGTAAAGTGCTTTATTTGTTTCAATTTCTCACATCCTTCATATTTATTCTTTAAAACATTTAAATATTAATACCTTAATATAATTATATTCCCAGTATAATCTGTGTCAAGATAATTGTTGAATATTATGGAAATAATTTACAAAATAACCCTCTTATCTTATTTTAAATTATATTGTAGTTAATAGAGATTTTATTCCTGTGTTTTAATGTTGTATGAGCAAAACAAAAAATAAAAATAGAGCTTACTCCATAGAAATTTCATTTTCTATTCTGAGACAGCTCTATTTTAAGTTATGAAATAATATTTACTTTTTCTACCATTTCAGGTCTATTATAAATAGTATCCTTAATTGGACAGTGTTGTTCAATATAATCAATAAATTTATTAAT
>JARBUP010000179.1 GCA_029239575.1 Bacillota bacterium | reverse complement strand
CAGTTGCTGCAGTAGTTGGTGAAACAAATTTATTTCGACTTATCTGCTGCATTATTAGTCCCCCAATACTCATTCCTACTCCTGCTGTAATTATGCTTATGAGTCTTGGCAATCTGCTTAAAAACAAAATTTGCAGATCTTCTTGTTTCATATTTAAAATTCCTGAAACATTTATATCTATTACACCTATAAATATTGAAATTATAGATAAAATTATTAACAATATGATGAGATATCTTTTCTTCATGCAGTCTCCTTACTTATAGTATTTACCATTGATTTGTTTAAAAAATATGATATAATATCGATATTGATAATCATTATCATTTGATAACTAATTTTAACCGTTTTATAATTTATATTATTTGACTATATTTATATTTTTTTGACTATATTTATATATTTATAAAATTTTAAAACTTTTGAAAGGAATAATATGTTTACTAAAAAACAAATCAAAAATATTTTAGAGAAATTTTATTTAAGCTGCAACTTGCCATTAGAAGCATTTGAATATGATGGAACCCTTATAAGTTCCTTTGGAAATGATTTTAATAATTCGTTTGATATGCATGAAATATTTGAAAAAACTAAACAAGAACTAACAATAGAAAAAAAGGATTTTGTGACGGTAACGGTTAATAATGCTCGTTTTACTGGATGTTTTATTTGTTGTGAAAACAACCACAGAGGATTATACATAATAGGTCCATATTCAAATATGAAAAGCAACAAATATGTTTATAAACCACAAATAATAATACCACAACTTATATCAATGCTTCGTATTTTAGGAAATGATTTAATTGAAGAAAAAAAATTAAATCATTATACATATAGTTTACATGTAAAAAAAACAATTGATTATATGGATTCAAGATATAAAGAAGAAATAAATTTAGGAGATGTTGCTAATTATTTGAACATAAACAAATGTTACTTATGTTCATTAATAAAAAAAGAAACGGGCAAAACTTTTTCTAATCTCTTAAATGAAATAAGAGTAGAAAAAAGTAAAGAATTATTAAAAGAAAACAATTATTCAGCTTTAGACATTGCTCTTTTAGTAGGTTTTAACAATCAAAATTACTATAATATAATGTTTAAAAAAATTACTAATTTAACTCCTTTAGAATTTAAAAGAATTTAAATTAGTAATAAGTTAGATATTTTTTGCCTTATAAATAATTTCGTACATTCTCTCTTGTTTAATGTAATTTCAGATACAATAAGCGTATAAAAAAATTACTCCTTAAATCTTAGGAGTAATTTTTTTATGCTTGATAAATTTTAAGACATGCTGCTTTGGTTATTAGGTTTAAATGTTGCACAATCAGTTTCAGTACTGCTGTGAGCATTTCTATGTTGCACTTCTATTTTTGAAGCGGCACAATGATCCCCTTCACTGTAATAATGACAAGTATTTACTACACATTTAACACCAGGGTTGATTTTTTTTTGATCCATATCAGTATTCTCCTTATAATAATTTTATTAGAAGTTATTAAAACTTTCTTATACTATTATGGCTTTTGTTAAATTTGTTATTCATATATTTTATTACTAATATCCTTGTCGTATTAGAAACCGAAATATATTTCTTGTTTATAGAATTAAAATGAAAACAAAAAAAATAAACAGCCCTAAAACAATAGCACCCAATCAATAAATCAATAGGGCTTATTTTATTCTGTCTCATAAATTATGTACATTTCAAGATTCAATGAATACTATATAGAAAACAAGCTGTAGAATGTATAATAAATTATTATTTAGGAGATGTTTTTTATGTTTTTTGATAAAAGTAATATTATAAATTGCAAAAATTCAAATCCAAAAGATGTAGTTAGCATATCTGTTCCTTTATATGAATCAATAGATGGACATTATTTTGTTGGTCAAACTTGTCCTTTAATGGTAAAGGATGGAACATATGCATGGGCTGGTTTAGTAAATCCTCGCAAATCATATAGTGAATTATATGTAAATGTATTTACTATTTCAAATTTTTCTGATAACTATTTAACTGCTGAAATATGGCTAAATGTTGATTTCCCTAATAAGGCGTGTGTTTCACACAAAGTATCACCAACAAACACTGCAATTAATCCACTTCCTGAAAATAATGTAGAAATTAAATATATAGATTCCACCAATAAACTTCCTGAAGAAGGGATTAATGTTTACGAAAGAATAGTACCTCCTTATGCTACATTAGTAAGTGAAGAGGACGGAAAATTTATAGTACCTCCATGTGGTAATTACACCTTAATTATAAAATCGTCAAGTTCTAACTTAGATAAAGTAATAGTTGCATTTGGATGGTGGGAAAAATAATATTTATTGAAATACTATTTTTGTAATAATTGAATAAGGAATGGTTTAGCGTACCAAAAACTCCTCAAATCAATTTGAGGAGTTTTTAATATATTTTCATAATTTTCTATAGAGGCGAACCGTACCAGTTTATATCCACAATCGATATTTCGTGTTATAGACATAAAGTAAAAATAATTAAGTTTAAAATAATATTTAAAATTTTTCATTGAAATTTCTATATTTCCTACCTTTTGTAAATTGTCCTACCGAAAAGTGACTACTTTTTTTATTAAAATAGTGTGTTTATAATAACATTCGTAAGAACAAACAAAACAAATACAATTTCATCAGTGCTATAAAATTAAGCTCGTATGAAATTAAATATTAGGAGGATAAAAGTTTTAATATCTGCATTATAGTATGTTGAAGCATTAACCATCATACAACAAAAATCTCCCAATCAGCAACTTCTTGTCGCACCGTATAATTTGAAAAGTGTGTAAAAATAATTAGGTATTTCTAACTATATATAGGACTGGTATATATCACTTTTTAATACTAACTTCATATATTAATATAAGTACTATATATAAAGGAGGCCGAAATGTATTATAATCAATATGCCAACATGTTAGCTCAATGCTATATGTTTCAGCAACAAATGAATTCAAATATTAGAGTGCTACATGCAGTTCCAAATGCACCTGCAGTAGATGTTTATGCTAATGATAATATTATTATAAAAAACCTTCCTTATAAAGAATTATCATCATATATACCTGTTCCATCTGGTAATTATAATATTAAAGTTTACCCTACAGGAAGTAAAACAAATCCTGTAATTGATGAAAGTGTCTATATACCTGAAAAGTCTTTTTATACCATAGCTGCTATTGGTGAACTGCCTGATATTAGCTTATATCCGGTGCAAGAACCAACTTCCGCTAATAAATCTGGCTTATCATGTGTAAGATTTATCCATTTATCTCCAAATGCACCTGCTGTGGATATAAAGTTGCCTGATGATTCGATTGTTTTCAGCAATGTGCCATACAAAGGCATAGCTAATTATACTTGCGTTCCATCAGGAACATATACGTTTAAAGTAACCCCAACCGGAACAAATAATGTTGTTTTAACTGTTCCTAATGTTACATTAAACCCAAATACTTTCTATACTATTTATGCAGTTGGATTAGTAGGAGAAACCCCAAAATTAGATGCATTATTGGTTACTGAACAAAGATAAATTTCTAAAAAAAGGTGCACAAATCCGTTTCGAGCACCTTCTTTTATTTATAATAATTAATCAATCTTATAGTCCGAGAAAATACCCCAATTTTCAACTGTATTATACATTGGATCAGTTGATTGGAAGTAAACAATAATTGGAACATAATCTAAATCAGAGTGTACATTAAAAAAATCATTATCACCATATCGTATGGCCTCTAAAGCAAGCGGAAGCTCCTTTCTAAAAACTGTATCACGCACAGCTGTAAACGCAGGAATAAAATTGCTATCTACATATAAATAAACATAATAAACATAATCCCCATTATTTGGCACCCATTCACCCAATACTTCATCTCTCATAAAATTAAGCTTATCATAAGCAAAATCTAAACCTATAGTTAAATATAGATCTGCTGTTATATCTGAATGAGTTAAAGTATAGCGTCTTGGCATAATAGGTTCAGTTGAAGTAACACCTACATATTCAACATAAAGTTTTTCAGGATTTAATTTACTCATTTTAATATCCTTTCTAATAATATTAATTTAAAAAATAATATTTTATTATATAATATTAAATATTATTTAATATGTTCTTTTATTATTATGAAATGCAAATAAGTACTCAGTCAATACTTATTACTTCCTTTATTGTTTGTAAAGCACTTGAAATTTCAACTTGATGGTCGCTTAAGTATGCTATTTGTTCATCAGTTAGATTATTGTTTATTTTTAAAATTATATCAACTGCTTGCTTTGGAAGATAAGCATCATACAAAGTAATTAGAAGATTTTTGTATAAAGCTACAAATACCTGTACTGATTCATTTCCATTTTCAACAGTATTAACAAGCACCTTATAATCCACGGACTTAAAAAAGAGTAGACTAAGCCACTCTCAATATTACTCTTTTTCCAGTACAACTATATTACCCAAAATATTCAATAATCTTCGATTGCATTGTAATTGCATTATTTAAACAATGGTTCTACTTCAAATCCTTTTTTGAAAAATCCTTCTTTGTAATCAATCTTTAATCCTTTTACTGCTCCATTTAATTCTTCTGAGACAATTATGTCCAACTCATCAACATGATAAATTTCATCATTTTCATTTTGTTTCTCCGAAACAATGCCGAATTGGGCACCACATCATGTAAATCCTGTTATTTTTACCTTAATTGGCTCTTTTTTTTCTTTTAATTCAAATAACTTTTCTTTAGCTAAGCTTGTAATATTTAAATTCATTTTTAACCTCCTCAAATTATCAGTGATATATTAGTTGTATTTTACTAAAATTATACAATATAATCAGTGACAAAGTCACAGATAGCATATGAACAAATGAGGAATTTTTTTTGTAATATTAAAATGATTTTTAATTTATTTCATAGTTAATTATCGCTGATTAAGTTTGAGTTTTAAAACATCATTTTAAATTATGAGAAATTAATTTTCCTATATTTTTCTTGAAACAATAATTTTTGACTTTATATATTTTGGATTTTAATAAATGTTTCCTGCATCTTCAAATCAATTGCCGCTATTTCATTGGCTGACTGCAACATATCATCACAAATATCCTGTGGTATATACTTATTAGATTTATATCTTATGTCATGTTCAAGACTTGCCCAGAAATCCTGAGCAACAGTACGAATTTGAATCTCCGCAACAACCTTCTCAATATGATCTGATAGAAATACAGAAACTTCAATGTCAAGGTGTAAACTACGATAGCCATTAAAATTTGGTTCTTTTATGTAATCCTGATACTTGATAAGCTTAATATCTGTTTGCGTCAATAACATATCCTTAATATTGTAAACATCATTAAGATAACCACAGACCACCCTTATACCTGCAATATCATTGATCCTTTTTGCAGATGTTATACTAACTTGCATATTCTTTTGATTAAGCTTTTTGATTATGCTTTGAGGAGATTTCAATCTTCCTTCCACATGATGAATCGGGTTTCTCGCGTGTTTCACATTAAACTCTTCATTTAATATTTCAAGTTTAGTAGTGATTTGTTTGATGGCTGCATTATACAATAACTGCATTTCCATCATCTCCTGATAAGAACCGTATAACAATTCACTTTCTTTCAAGTCTGCATTGTTTTTTTCATCATTAGATAATTTTTCCATATTAAGTCTACCTTTCTATTTCTAAAAGACCCTATTAAAATTCTTAAATACTTTAATACATATAATATACATAATATTTTTAATAATATCAATATTTTAATCATTCTTTTTGAATTATAAAAATAAGCACTTTTAAGTTTACAATGTTAATTATAAAACAGCGACTTCTTGTCGTACCACAATATTCAAATATTATGACAAATTAAAAAACGAATTATTGCTTTGTTATTATACTTTCTTTGGTTTCTTTATTAACTTTATGCAAAATTTGACTGTATTAGCTGCAAATTCTAAAGATTTTTCGCTTAATATGCTTTCTTTATATGCCATAGATTTTCTCCAAATTAAAAATGAAAAGTTAATAAATAATAAAAGATTAAGTGAACAATGAAAAATGAACACGGA
>JARBUP010000178.1 GCA_029239575.1 Bacillota bacterium | reverse complement strand
AAACATAATGATACTTCCTATTATTCTCGATACTACTGTACCAATGGCAGTACCTAAAACTCCCATTGCAGGTATCGGACCGAGCCCAAATATAAAAATATAATCTATTATTACATTTAATATATTCACAATAGTATTTACAATCATAGGAGATTTTGTATCTCCAGTTGCTCTTAAAATACTACCAAAAACAGTAACTAAAGAAATAAAGACGGAAGTACCGCCTACTATATAGAAAAACGAAATTGCATTTTCTATTACTTCACTCTCTGCTCCCATTATACCTAAAATTTGCTTACCAAAAAACATTGTAATCAATCCGAAAATAATACCTGTGATAATGGATAGCCCAGTTGACTGTATGGCAATTTTTTTAGCGTCATCAACTTTTCCACTCCCTAAATATCTTGAAATTAAAGATGAAGTTCCTACTCCTAATGCAATAAAAACTGCAAGGTAAACTGCTAAAATGTTATTTGATATGCCAATGGCTGTTACTGCAATTAATCCAATACGAGAAATCATTAATGTATCAATAAATCCTACCAATGCATGTAAAATATTTTCGATGGTCGCTGGAATCGCAAGCTTTAAAATATGCTTAGATTTTTCATCAAATTTCATGATTACACCTTACTTCTTGTTCTAATTGTTCCAACTAAATACCCCCTTATACTTATTAATATCCACTTTAAAAATGTATCGACTGCAACAACTCCATATAACCAATACCTCGGACATTCTATCTATTATTTTTTTATATCTTAACGTTTATATTTCGCATCCCCCCATAGGGGATATGTATAGTATATTACTTAATATAAAATAAAGCAATCATTTAACATGATTGCTCAAATAACTTTATAAATATTTCCGACAAAATATTCTACAATTTTCTATTTACTTCTATTTTTAGATCTTATTATTCAAATAAAAAAGACCACCTATATAAGTGACCTTAATTATAAAAAGTATATTATCTTTAAATACTGTATTCTATTTCAATTTCTTCTTTCATTTTAAATTCTAAAAATACTCTATCTCGTATTTTCAAGAATTCTTCGTTTGTTCTGTCTCTTTTTCTTTTCATTGGAACGTTGATTATGCTTTTAACTTTTCCTGGCCCTGGCGTCATAATTACTATTCTATCTGCAAGAAATACAGCTTCTTCTATGTCATGAGTTACAAATATAATTGTCTTTTTCTTTTGTTCCCATATATTTGATATTTCATCCTGCATATTCATTCTTGTCATAGCATCCAAAGCTCCAAAAGGCTCATCCATGAATATTATTTCAGGATCTACAGCTAATGCTCTTGCAATAGCCACCCTTTGCTGCATTCCACCTGAAAGCTGTGAAGGATGATGTTTAGAAAATTTTGTAAGCCCTACAAGTTCTATATATTCATCAGCAATTTTGCTTTTTTCTTCCTTGCTTATTTTTTTAACTTCAAGACCGAGCTCTACATTTTTTTTAACACTTCTCCATGGTAGCAGTCCATAATTTTGAAATATAGTAACATAGTTTGGGGATGGTTCTTTTACTGATTTGTCATCAATAATTACTTCACCATTTGTGGGCGAATCAAATCCTGCAATTATGTTTAAAAGAGTGGACTTACCGCATCCGCTTGGACCTAATAAACATATGAACTCGCCTTTTTCTATTGTTAAATTGATGTTGTCCAGCGATTTAGTATCTCTGTTGTTATTTTTATACGTTTTTGATGCATTATTTATCTTAATAAACATAATTAACTCCTTTCAGGCTCTTGAGCTATGCCCCAAGTTTTTCCCACCCATTTTTCAAATATATTTACAAGTTTATCTAACAATAAACCAATAACACCTATATTTATAATAGCTGCCAATAATAGATCCGACCTTAATGAGTTTCTTGCATCTATAATCATAAATCCAAGACCTGATTGCACTCCAACCATTTCTCCTGCAACAAGGAATACCCATGCAGAACCAAGTGCTATATGAAGACCTGTAACTATACTTGGAAAGGAAGCCGGAAATATAATTTTAGTTAATACAGAATACTGTTTCATTCCAAAGTTTTTTGCAACTTTTAAATATGTTTTATCAACTTTTTTAACTGCTGAAACTGTTGAAAGGAGAACAGGAAAAAAGGAAGCAATAAATATTATCGCTATTGCAGGAATGTCTCCAATACCCAACCATAAAACTATGAAAGGAAACCATGCAATAGGAGATATTGGTCTTAATACTTGAACTATTGGGTCAATTATAGCCCAAACTTTTTCAAACCATCCAAGAATAAGCCCAAACACTACTGCAAGTATAACTGCACTGGAATATCCTACAAAAAATCTTAGAAGGCTAACTTGTATATTAGTAAATAAACTGCCGTTTGAAATAACCTCTTTTAAGGCATTTAAAACCATTAATGGGGAAGGAAGCAGTGATGCTTCATATCTTCCCGTTAATACTACTACTTGCCAGAGTATCAATATTATACTAAGACCTATAATTATATTTACTAATTTTCCTATTTTATTCATTTTATCACTCTGCCTTATCAATAAATGAATTATCTACAAAATCATTAAATTTCGGTGAATTATCTAATAACCCCATTGTTTTTAAATAAATTGTTAATTGCTCATAATCTTTTTCATTAATTTTTAAATTTGTATAAGTTGTTGATTTTAAAGATAAATCCATTATATTTTTATCAACAGCCATAAATTTTGAAGTGATATTAGTTATATTTTCATTTTTAGCT
Organism: Bacillota bacterium; assembly: GCA_029239575.1. Lineage (GTDB taxonomy): Bacteria > Bacillota > Clostridia > Tissierellales > Sedimentibacteraceae > Sedimentibacter. The sequence goes on along the minus strand of JARBUP010000178.1, from coordinate 3,367 downwards.
TCTGCTGCATTACCAGCTTTTACATATCCATTGACAAGTTCTTGAACTGCTTCAGGATTGTTTTTTATAAAATCTCCTCTTAATACTAAACCGCAGCAAATTGAATCTTTCCACAAATCTTGAGATGTGAACAATGTTTTAGCTTTTCCTGATGATACTGCTTTAGCACCAAAAGGTTCTGCAACTACATATCCTGCAATACGTCCTTCAGACAATGCTGCTGGCATTTCTGCCGGTGGTAGCTCAACTACATTTACATCTGTATATTCTAAACCTGCATTCTCAAGCATTTGATAAAGCAATATATTTTGGGTTGAAAATCTCTGCGGTATTGCTACAGTTTTACCTTTTAAATCAGCTGCAGAATTTATATCATTTGCAACGGTAACATTGTTACCGTCCCTATGACCTAATGCAACAGTTTTTAAATCAATTCCCTGCTCTTTTGATTTCATGGCAAACTCAATTAATACTGATGCACCATCTACTTTTCCTGTGTTTAAAGCATCCATTAATTCAGGCCATGAACCAAATTTAACAAGCTCAACATTAACATTTTTAAGCGTTTCACTGTTAATTATTGAATCCTCACTCTCAACGTACAAAGGTACTGCATGAGTAATTGGCAAATATGCTATCTTAATAGTTTTCTTTGTGTTATCCGTATTTTTTATTTCTTCAGATTTTTTAGCACATCCTGTAAATGCCACAAGAGTAACTAAGACAATTGTCAACAATATTAATTTATTGATTCTTTTCATAATTTCATCCCTTTCTTATTTTAATTATTAATTATTTATCCCAACCAAGATTTTTTCTTTTTTCTTTTAAATCATTTATTATGTTTTCTGCAAGTTTTATAGGATCTAATTCTACATTCATAGTTGAACCTAATAACTGCTTTGTTTCTTTATACATGAAGTTCATGACATTGTCAGAACCTTGTACAGGAGCATGTACACAATGATATGAATTAACACCATTAAGTCTGAATCCTAAAGCAGCGCCAATTCCTTTTTCATTTGACCACTCAGGGCTTGCAAATGCATAAGGCATATCTTTAATAGCTTTTCCTGCTTCACCTGCTAATCCTCCAAACAATCCCGATGCTCTTGCATTGTCAATACATTCTCCCATGTGCCATACTGGAGGAAGATCAGGTTGAAGGAAATTTTTCAGGCTATCGCCTGTTTTTTGCAATGCTTGTGTATTACAAAGCCCCATTTTTAACAATGGGAAAGATGCACAACCATTTGTTAAAACAAGAACATTATTTTTAATCAACGTTTCAGCAACATCTAAAACTGCTCTTTCATAAACCACCCTTGGATTATTGCAACCAACAAGATTTACTATTCCTAAAATTTCACCGCTTTTCAAAGCTTCAAGAACTGGTTTTAATCCACCAAATCTTTCTTTAACATATTCAACTGAAAAACCTACTTCAGCATCTACTTCATAAGGAGGTATATATACCGGTACATCCCTTCTGTCTGCAAAGCTTTCTATTGCCCTTGTCACTATTTTCTTAGCCAGCTCAGTTGTTTCACCTACATTTGAATGCTGATGGTCGTAACCATAATGCTCTGCTCCAACTAATCTTGCTGAATCACTTGTTGTTACTACTGTTGTTTTAAAGCATTTTGCAACTTCCATAATAGCTGGATATACGTCTTGAACATCTGCTACCCATAAATCCAATGCTCCTGTGCCAAGAACAAGTTCAGCTCCAATAGCATTGGATAAAGGAATTACATCATCATATCTGTACATTGCAGCAAGACCTGAACAGCAGATTCCATAAAATTTTATCCCTTTAGCTCCATGGTTTTTAGCTAATTCTATAAATTCTTGCGCTTGCCCTTGTTTTACTATTTCACTAACAAGTACAGGCAAATGCCCATGAACAGCTATGTTTACATATCCTTCCTGCATTGCTCCTACATTTACTTTAGAAGTTCTTCTGCCTCCGATGCCAAAGAGAACATCAGTTGCGATTGCTGAGCCCACAACTCCAGAAAAAACAAATGCAAGACCGCATCTTAAAAACTGTTTCATAACATTTTGCCAATCTCCGTCAGTTCCTGTAGTCGTTCTATGCAATGCTTCAAATACTTCATGGTAAGCGCTTATAGGAATAATGTCCAATTCCTTCCACACCTGTTGTCTTTCTTTAGGAGCTGAAACCATTATTGTTTTAAAATCTCCTGCAACAGGTCTTGATAAATCTTGAAGCAATATGTCTGCAAGCTCTGAAGCAAGCTCATTAATTGATTTATTTTCTATATTTGCAATTCCAAACTGCTTTGCAGTATTTATTAATTTTTCTTCCCCAACTATTGGTAAATCGAGAATTCCTTCAGCTGCATTTTTTAAAGCAAGGATAGTTTCTCTTGCATGTACACCGTGTGCTGCAACACCAGCTGCAAGAGCTCTCAATAAATTTCTTGAAACTATTAAATCTGCATCAGCTCCGCATATTCCTCTTGGACTCTTTGCAGTAATTTTACATGGTCCCATATAACAATTTTTACAACATACTCCAGCAAGACCGAAAACACATTGAGGTTTTTGTTGCTCAAATCTGTCAAAAGTAGTATCCAAGCCTAATTGTTCCATTCTTAATAAAAGTTCTTTTACAGCAGGGTCAGGTGTTTTATCTAAAACATCCTGTTTTGAAGCAAATGTTTTTCTGTATTCTGTAACTGCTTCTAAATAATCATTAACTTGTCCACCATGATGGTGATGATGCCCATGATGATGATGGCCGTGATGGTGTTCGTGATTATGCTCATGATTTTCATTTTTATCATGATTATGAGAATGGACATGTTGATTTTTATTAGTTTCTGCTTTACTCATTTTATACCACCTATCTAATTATTTGTTTTTCATAGTATTCTTATATGTTTTATTATTTTTATTTATATTACTTTACCTTGCGTTAAAAGTCAATAACAAATATTAACCAATATGTTTTATTAATTACTTATATGTATTAAACAAAAGAAATTCATTTACACGCAAAAAAAAGCACTATACGTGCTTTTTTAGTTTGATGACAAAGTATAATTTTTAGTTTTGTCATCCTGAGCAAAGCGAAGGATCTTATTATTTCAATGTTAAAAGATTCTTCACTGCGTTCAGAATGACAATATAGGGGTTTGTCAATAGTCTTAAGAAGCACTATACGTGCTTTTTTATTTCTTGGAAATTAATCTATCCACTTTTGACTTTACAACCATGCTCATCAGCTTACCAGCAGAAAGTTTGCCCCGTGTTTGACCGAGTTTAATGTTCATTTCTACGAAATTTCTTGGTACTACATGCTGAACATCCTTTTCTTTACGTATCAATTTCAGTGAAT
>JARBUP010000177.1 GCA_029239575.1 Bacillota bacterium | reverse complement strand
TTATTGTGGTATCTATGGCAATAAGTATTAGTTAATTGGTATAAGGCACTGACTGTTATATGTTGGTGCCTTCGTATTTTATGAAATTATAATGAGATGTAATAAATATAAAAAAGTTGACATTGTTAGTATAATTGTTATAATTAAATTGAGAAATGCAGTAACGCATAACGACCAACAAAATGGTCTTATTTATGTAAAAGAGTGACACATAAGTTGATATTTATGCTGTCAAGTATAGTTAGATATTTAAATAAATGTGATTCTAATATGATTCTAAAAGTTATATTTACGGAGTATTTGCATAAGTAATACAAATATAAGAAGTAATAAAACGTTGAAAACCCAACAAATGTCGAATTTTGTCAAAAAACTATAGTTGAGTGGGAATAAAGTTCTGTTGGAATTGAGCTACTTATAAGACTTTAAATTATAATATGACCGTATATGATTTTGTAGTATTTTAAAAAATAATAACGGTCATTTTTTATTTTGAGACCTTAAGAGGAGACGTGTTAGATATGAAGCGTGGAGATATCAAAATGAACAGAGTTTATAATTAGTGCAGATTGTATAATTAACAGATATTTAGACATTTTGAGTCAATAAGTAGGAATAGGATGTTTTGTATAAATTCATATTTTAATTATATAATCATTCTTTTTATAAATATGTAATTATATGATTAAAAAGTTGTAAATATTTAATGTTATAGTTTTTACTTTAATTTCAATAAAATTTAGATTTATTACATCTAAATTCTGAAATAATCTGCCTTTCGTCGTGTTTTGTAGTAACTTCATCATTTTTAATTTTGGATAAAACTTATTTTTATGCATCTCTAAAATATACAAATTTTGCATCCTAATACTATATAGCATGAAAAGGCAGAATATCTTGAAAATATAATTAAAAATCTAAATAAATTTCTGCCTATATTTATTTAGTTATTTAAGTTTAAAAAATATAAAATTTAATATATGAAAAATATATGTTGACATTTAATTTATCTTAATTTATACTGATAAAAAATTAAGAAATTAAACAATAAGTGGAATGTTATTAAACATTTTCTTATTTATCGAGAAATAAATATATTAATGCAAATAAAAAAAGAATATAAAACAACAGACAAAGGCGTTTGAATGCAACTTGTGAAGTAAAGTTCCAAGTAAAAGCATACAAGCGCCTTAAATGTTGTTTATGATATTAGTAATAAATAAAAAATAAAAAAAGAATATAAAACAACAGACAAAGGCGTTTGAATGCAACTTGTGAAGTAAAGTTCCAAGTAAAAGCATGCAAGCGCCTTAAATGTTGTTTATAAAATTTAGTAAGTATTAAAAAATGATAAATTGAATATAAAACAACAGACAAAGGCGTTTGAATACAACTTGTGAAGTAAAGTTCCAAGTAAAAGTATACAAGCGCCTTTTAAAATTGCTTTAGGTTCATAATATAAAAAAATAATAATTATATGGAGGAAAAAATTATGAAAAAGAAATTATTTAGTTTGTTAATGGTAGCAATGATGGTGGTTTCATTGCCAGGATGCAGTAATTCAGCAGAAACATCAAAAGAAACAACACCAGCTGCGGCAGAAGGAACATCAACAGCAGTAACTAAAGTTAAGGTTGGAACAAGCAATTCATTTCCACCATATGCATTTTTAGATGCAAATGGCGATTTAACTGGATTTGATATAGCAGTTTTAAAAGAAATGGACGCAAGATTACCACAATATGAATTTGATATTCAACCAATGGATTTTTCGACAGTAATGGTATCCATTGATTCAGGAGCAATAGATATGGTGTCTAATCAGTTGGTTAAGAGTGAAGTAAGAAAACAAAAGTACCTTTTCCCTGAACAATATTATTGTTTATCTCCTTTATCTCTTGCAGTAAAAAAAGATAGCGGTATTAAATCTTTTGAAGATATGGCAGGTAAGACTATCAACATGAATCCTTCAACTTATGAATATTCTTTGTTGATGGATTATAATGCAGCACATCCAGGCAAAGAAATGGTAATAAATGCAGTTAGTGATTTAACAACTGCTGATCAATTTAAACAGGTTTCTAATGGTCAAGTTGATGCAGCTCTTATTTATATGAGCACATATGAAACTGTACAAAAAGAATTAAATCTTGATAACTTAATGCTTACTGATGTTGCTTTGGTTGAAGATTCTTATATAATGGTAGGCAAAGGTAAAGAAGATATAAATACTGCAGTTGATAAAACATTAAAAGAAATGAAGGCAGATAAAACACTTTCAAAATTATCAACAGAATATTTAGGACAAGATGTATTTTCAAAATATGAAAATATGGTAAATATAGAACTTAATAAATAATAACTAATAAAAATAATAGCATGTTGCTCTTAATAGTATTTTCGTTAATTACTATGAAAATAGTATAGAATTAAGTAATAAGAGCGACATGCTTTAAGTTTAAGGGAGGAAAGGAAATGACAAATACATTTAAACCTGAAACGATATTGGGTTATATACCTGGTGTATTGAAAGCTTTACCTATAACTATGGAAATTTTGTTTTTATCCTTGCTAATAGGTTCGATTTTGGGAGCGTTGATTGCTACGGCAAATTTAAGCAACAATATATTGCTTAGGAAGATGTCATCAGGATATATTTCTTTTATGAGAGGTATTCCTACCCTTGTATTAATTTTTCTTTTGTATCTTGGATTGCCTCAGATTGCTTTAAATATAGGAATTGATATGTCTAATATAAATAAGTCTATATATATAATAGCATGTTTATCATTAAATACTTCTGCTAACTTAGCGGAAATGATGAGATCATCTTATTTAGCTGTAGGTAAAGGACAATGTGAGGCAGCTTATAGTATTGGCATGAAAAGTTTTACTGCATTTCGAAGAATTGTTTTGCCACAAGCTTTTGGAATTGCAATTCCAACATTAGGGAATAACATAATAATACTTTTAAAGGATACATCATTAGCTTTTGCTATAGGAGTAATTGACATGATGGGTAAAGGAAGGGCTTTAAGTGCAGCAAGCTATGGTTCTAATAGACTTGAAGTATATATGGCTACAGGAATTATTTTCTGGGTGTTATGCATTATTTTAGAATACTCGAGCAAATCTGCAGAAAAGGCATATACCAAAGGCAGAAAGCAATCTGCAAGTTAGGGGGATTTAAATGATAAATATTAATTTTATATTAGAATCAACACCAAAGATATTTGAGGCTATTCCTATTACACTTATAATGGCATTTGTTGCAGCAGCATTGGGTTGGTTATTAGGACTTGGAATTGCTTTAATAAGAAAATCAAAAGTTCCCGTATTGTCACAAATATCTGCTGTATTTGTATCATTTATGAGAGGAGTTCCTATGGTAATCTTGTTGTATATTTCATATTATGCATTGCCTATTATGATTTACAGTTACGGATTAAGCATAGGAATTACAATTGATGTTAATTTAGTACCACCTGCTATATACGCAATTATAGCATTAACTCTTGATCAAGCAGCATATTCATCTGAAGTTTTCCGTTCTTCACTTGATGCAGTTGATGCAGGCCAGATGGAGGCTTCATATAGTATTGGCATGACGAAAGTACAAGGACTTTTTCGCATTGTTTTTCCACAATCATTAGCAATTGCTATACCTAATTTAAGTGGTTTATTTTTGGGGCTTGTTAAAGGAACATCATTGGCATATTATGTTGGAGTTTATGAAATTACAGCAACTGCTAATTTGCTTGCAATACCAGCATATAATTTTATCGAAGCTTATATTATGACAACATTTATATACGAAGTTATAAGTTTTGTCTTAAACAAATTATTCCTTATAATTGAGAATAGACTTAAGAAATTTAGAATAGAAGCAGTTTTACAAAAAAAGAATATATTTGAGGTGGTGAATTACTATGGAATACATGGTGCAATTAGAAAACATTCATAAATCATTTGGAAAAAATCAAATTTTAAAAGGCGTTAATATGAATATTAGAAAAGGAGAGGTTGTTGTAATCCTTGGTCCAAGTGGATCAGGTAAAACAACATTGCTTCGAACTATAAATTTTTTAGACAGCGCTAATGAAGGAAGTATATCTGTAAGCAATTTCAAAGTAAATTGTAATAAACATTCAAAATCTCAGGTTATTGAATTAAGAAGAAAAACAGCCATGGTATTTCAAAATTATAATTTATTTCAAAATAAAACAATTTTGGAAAATGTTATGGAAGGCCTGATAGTAGTAAAAAAATATAATAAAAAAGAAGCTAAAAAGGTAAGTATGGAAATCCTTGATAAGGTTGGTCTTTTAGAAAGATGCGACTATTATCCTTCACAGCTTTCTGGAGGTCAGCAGCAAAGGGCCGGAATTGCAAGAGCATTGATAATGGACCCGGATGTAATACTTTTTGATGAGCCTACCTCAGCCCTTGACCCTGAATTAGTTGGAGAGGTTTTAAATACAATAAAGGCAGTTTCTCAGACAGGAATCACTATGATTGTTGTTACTCATGAAATTTCATTTGCAAAAGAAGTTGCTTCAAGAGTTGTTTTTATGGAAGGTGGAAACATAGTTGAAGAAGGAAAACCTACTGAAATGCTAGTTAATCCAAAAGAACCAAGAACACAGCAATTTTTGAAAAGGATTATTTAGATTTGAACCATTGCAGGACTTGTAAATTTAAATTAACATTATATTATATGGAAATATGGAGGATAATTAATTATGGAATTTAAAAATATATTTAGTGAGGCAATTATAAATAAAGAAGATAGCAAACGTGCAAGCATGATTGCATCAAAAGTAGATTTGAACAAAGTTATAAGAATGGGATTTAATGAACATCCTTATGGAATGTCACAGAATACAAAGGCTGCAATATATGAAGCTTCATTAATGGGTAATTACTATGGTGATTTTCAAGCATCTAAGTTAAGAAATAGTATTGCTGATAATTACGGATTAAAAATAGAAAATGTAATTATGGGTTCGGGCTCAAGCGCAATCATAGATATTCTTTCATCTACATTTCTTGACAAAGAGGATGAGGTGTTAATGTGCCGTACCTTTCCAGCATTTATAGATATGGCACAAATGAGGCAGGCTAAGCCAGTAATATTGCCACTAAATGATGATATGACATATGATTTGAATGGAATATTAGAAAACATCAATAGCAAAACAAAGATGATAATAATATGCAATCCTAATAATCCTACTGGTACATACCTTTGTGCTGAAAAATTAGAAGAGTTTATAAAAAAGGTTCCTAATGATGTAGTTGTTGTAATGGACGAAGCTTATATTGAATTTGCAACAGCCCCTGATTGTGAGAGCATGGTTAAATTGTTAAGAGAAAAAATTAACAAACCTTTGATTGTTTTAAAAACTTTTTCAAAATTTTATGGAATGGCAGGTATGAGAGTGGGTTATGCATTGGCTGATGAAACGATCATCAAAGAAATGCAGAAATGTTCGTTAGCTTGGAATTTAAGCAGGCCTGCACAAGAGGGTGCAATAGCTGCACTTAATGATGTTGAATATTATGATGATGTTAAAAACAAAATTGTTGAAGGCAGAAATTACTTAAGCAGGGAATTAGGGGAATTGGGATGTAAGGTATATGACTCTCAGACAAATTTTATATATTTTGATGCACACATGGATTCTCTTGAATTAGTTAGTGAAGTAGTAAAGCGTGGAATTATAATTAGCAGTGCGGTTCATAGCAGAGTATCTATTGGTACTAAAGAACATAATGAAAAATTTATAAATATAATGACGGAAATTTTACGCAATAAATAGATAAAGATTAACATTGGAGGGGTTTATGAAAGTAATTATTTTGGAACAATTTTTGGAGTTCGCTAAGAAGGAAATACCTGACATTGAATTTTATGGATCGGTTGATGAATGTAAAGAAGTTGAGGCTATAATAGGCTATTATAATTTTATCAAACCTGAAATTCTCGACAGATTTCAGAATTTAAAGTGGGTACAGCTACTTAGTGCCGGATATGATCACATTGATTTAAATTATTTTAAAAAAAGGAATATTACATTGACAAATGCAAGGGGTATTTACAGCATTCCAATAGCAGAAGATGTTGTA
>JARBUP010000176.1 GCA_029239575.1 Bacillota bacterium | reverse complement strand
CATTGTATAGGTTGTTATGAATCTTTTAATAATTCAGTAATTGTATATGGGCAAGGTGATTTTTTATTGGATTATCCAGAAAATAATTTAGTAAAAACAAGTATGCTCATAAATATAAGTATTGATGAAAAAATGATAGTTAATTTTATTCCCATAACTAAAAAAGGTAATTGCGTAAGAATGGCAAAAGATACGGAAAAGGAAAATATTCTGAATTCATTTTATGAAAGGTCTGAAGAAATTCTTGAGGAAGGTTTAATAGAACAAAAATATGAAGAATTTGCATTAATAAATATAAATTACTATTTAAGTAAATTTTCAGGAATTTTAAAGCTATTTTCTTATTTAGAACGCAAATTATTTAATGGGTGGATTCTTAATAAAAAATATAACAAAAGAAAATTATCAGACATTAGGAATTATATAGAATGTGAAGCTCATAGAGAATTAATTATTGCTGGAATAAAAATTAAGGAGAAATCTTAGTATGGGTGCTAAGAGCAAAGTATTAGAAAATTCTGTTCTATATACATTTAGCTCATTGTTAGTCAAAGCAATGGGATTTCTTTTACTTCCAATTTATACTTTGTTTTTAACACCTGAAGATTATGGGATTATAAATTTAGCAAATGGATTTATACAAGTAGCAACATTTGTAATTGCATTTTCCTTATATTCAGCAGTAATGCGTTTTTATGAAGATTATAAGGAAGACTTGGAAAAGTTGAAGCGTTTTTATGGAACTGTAATAACTTTTGTTTTTTTATCAGGTGTTTTTGCTCTTTGCATTGGATTGATTTTAAGACATTTTTTGTTTTCGACTTTTTTTGAAGGTGTTGTTTTTTATCCAGTTATTTTAGTATCACTTTTGACTCTTCTATTTATTTCACTGTATTCGGTACATCAAAATATTATGCAGGGAATGCAGCAGGGGAAAAAGCTTACAACTGTAAATTTAATTGTTTTTTTTCTTCAAGTATGTCTTAATTTGTTTTTTATTAGTGTTATTAATCTTGGTGCTCTTGGTGTTCTTATTGCGAACTTAATAATTAACATAAGTTATTTTGTTTATATGATTATTGATTTGAAAAAAAATAATTTAGTTACCTTTTGTTTGGATAGGTCATTGTTATTAAATGCATTAAAGTATTCTATACCGTTAATGCCACATAATTTGTCAACTCATATAGCAAGTTTTGCAGCACGTGTTTTTATTAATACAAGCGGTACATTGTCTTTAGTTGGTTTATACAGCATCGCATCACAGTTTGGGTCCTTAATTGATACAGTGCAGTCTTCTGTGTATCATGCATTTGCACCATGGTTTTATGAAACTATGAATAGTAATAATAAAGAAAAAAGAAAAGAAATAATAAATTTATCTAATTTTCTATTGATTATTTACTCTATAATTTATTTAATTATTGGTCTGTTTTCTCAAGAATTGATCATGCTTATGACGAATAAAAATTATGAATCTTCTTGGACTGTAGTTCCTATATTAGTTGCGGCATTTACATTTAAATCCATATATTACTTTTATATAAATATATTGTTTTATTATAAAGATGCTTCTAAAAAAATTTTTTTAGCTACAATAACAGGCAGTTTTGCGGATATAATATTTTCTTATTTTATGATTCCTAAATATGGTATGTACGGAGCAGCATTTGCTTTTTTAATAGCTAAAATAATTGTCACTGCTATAGTTGTTATTATAAGTAAAAGCTATGATGATATAGGTTACAAGCTGTCCTATATGTTAAAAATTATTATATGTAGTTTAATGTTTATGGTAGTTGGGCTCTATTTTAGCTATACCAAATATTTAAATGTATTTAGCATTTTTAATTTTAATTATAAATTAATGGTTTTGTTTTCATATTTTATTTGCGTTTTTATAACTAATAAAAAAATTGTAATTAATATTTTAAATAACAAAGTATCAAGGAGCATTTTTATCATTAATAAACTTAAAGAAATTAGAAATTTAAAGATATGTATAATTTCATTCTGCATAAAATCATATATGGTTTTAATGAACAAAATATTTAAAGTTAAGAAAAACAAGGTTGTTTTTAAAAGTTTTGGTGGAAAATCATATTCAGATAATCCAAAGGCTATATCTGAAAAATTAAAACAACAGTATCCAGAAGCCGAAATAGTATGGTTAATCAATGAACCTTTTACAAAAATGCTTGTTATTCCATCTTATGTAAAAGTGGTTAAATCAAAATCATTTAAAGCACTTAAAGAATTGGCCACAGCTAAAATATGGGTGGATAATTTTTGCAAAAATTATGTTTATAAAAGTAAAAATCAGATTTACATACAAACATGGCATGGTGACAGGGGTTTTAAGAAAATACTTTTAGATTCACCTTTTGTTGATAGTAATTATAAATTAATTGAAAGTGATAATTGCGATCTTATGATTGCAGGTTCTGATTATGGAGAAAAAAAATATAGAACTGCTTTTGCGTATAATGGTGAAATATTAAAGATAGGATGTCCAAGAAATGATTTGTTAGTTAAAAACAGAAATGCTAAAAAATTCATTATTAAAAGTAATCTTAATTTGATGTATAACACAAAAGTATTATTATATGCACCAACGCTTAGACGAGATTCAGAAAACAAACTTCAGTCGAGCAGAGATATAGATATTTTATCAATACTTAATTTATTAGAATCAAAAACCCGTTGTAAATGGATTTGTATAGTTCGGGCACATAGTGCTGTAAAAGGGCTTTATGGAATACCAAAGAATGAAAAAAAAATTATGGATGTAACACATTATGAAGATATGACTGAGTTATTATTAATTTCAGATTTTCTAATAACAGATTACTCTTCATGTGCAGGAGATTTTGCACTTTTAAACAAACCGATTATTTTATTTCAGCCTGACAGAGAAGAATATGTGCAAAATGATAGAAGTTTTTATTTTGAAATAGACAATTCACCTTTTTTGGTAGCTAAAGATAATGATGAAATATTAAAATTATTAATGAGTTTTGATAAAGATTTAATACAACAAAATTGTAAAGATTTATTAAATTTCTATGGTGCTAAAGAATCAGGTGAAGCATCTGAAACAGTAGTTGAATATATTATAAGTAAAATAAGTAGCGCAAAGTAGGAGGTCTTAATTGGAGAAATTTATATTAGGTTATACAACAGGTGTTTATGATCTATTCCACATTGGTCATTTAAACTTGCTTAAACGTGCTAAAGAAAATTGTGATTATTTAATTGTTGGTGTTACAACTGATGAAGAAACAATAAGAATTAAAAATAAAAAACCAATAATACCTTATGAAAATCGTTTGGAAATAATTAAGAGCATAAAATATGTTGATAAAGCTGTTATAGAAGAAAATTCTGATAAATTACATGCTTGGGATTTCTACAAGTTCAATGTTATTTTCAAAGGTGATGATTGGAAAGGAACACCCAAATGGCTTATGTACGAAGAAGAGTTTTCAAAGAAAGATGTAAAAATTATATACCTTCCATATACTAAGGGAATTTCATCAACCTTATTAACAAAAAATCTTTATGATAAGTAAAAATTAGGATGAGGAGAATACGATGAAAAATAGTTATCCATCATTTATAATAAAAATATTTTATTTTATAAGGTATATATCGTTTTGTCTTTGGCCGAAATTCACCATTGAGTTTGAATTTAAGCGACTTGTGGGATATAAGCTTCATATAAAAAATCCAGTAACTTACAATGAAAAAATCCAATATCTTATGCTTTACTGGTATGATCCTCTTGCAACTATTTGTGCTGACAAATATTTAGTAAGGGATTATGTTAAAGAACGAGGTCTTGGTTTTTTGCTCAATGACTTATATGGCGTTTATGATAATGCTGATGATATTGACATTAATAATCTTCCTAATGAATTTGTGCTGAAAGTCAACCATGGTTGTGGGCTAAATTTAATTTGCAATGATAAAAATAATTTAAACTGGGAATCAGAAAAGAAAAAAATAAATAAATGGATGAAAAAAAGCCATTACTACGATTCACTGGAATGGGTATATAAAGATATTAAACCTAAAATTATAATCGAAAAACTTATAAAAACAAAAGATAACGAAAGCCTTAATGATTATAAAGTTTTATGCTTTAATGGCGAACCAAGAAGCATTATGGTTATATCTGACAGAGGCACTGAAACTATGAAGGTTGATTTTTTTGATACTGACTGGAATCATATAAATGTCATTTTTTATGGTCTTCAAAACAGTATGTTGCAGCGTCCTAAAGAGCTTGATGAAATTCTTGAATATTCAAAAATTTTGTCAAAAGGATTTCCACACATGCGAGTTGATTTTTATATAGTTGATGGCAGAGTTATATTCGGAGAATGTACTTTTTTCCCTGCAGGGGGCAAGGTTTCATTTGAACCTATTGATTATGATTATGAACTTGGGAGATATTTTGATATAACAAATTTATTAAATAAAAATTAAATTAGTTTTATAGAGGGGATTCATATGTATAAAATAGCTATAGCAGGAACTGGCTATGTAGGATTAGTAGCAGGTGTGTGTTTCGCCGAAATAGGTCATAAAGTCACATGTGTTGATATAGATGAAAATAAAATTAATTTGATGAAACAGGGAATTTCTCCAATTTATGAGGCTGACCTTGAAAATTTGATGAAAAAAAATTATGAAGCTAAAAGAATTGACTATACAACAGATTATGAAACAGCTTATAAAGAAGCTGATGCAATATTTATAGGAGTAGGTACTCCTGAGGAAAAAGATGGTTCAGCAAATTTAGTATATATAGCTCAAGTTGCAAGACAAATTGCCGAATCAGTTGAAAAAGATTGCCTTGTTGTTGTGAAATCAACTGTGCCCGTAGGCACAAACGACAAAGTAGAACAGTTTATTAAAGATTTTCTAATAAAAAAAGTAAAAGTAGAAGTTGCGTCTAATCCAGAATTCTTATCCCAGGGATCAGCTGTTTTTGATATGCTTAATTCATCAAGGATTATTATTGGAACTAATAGTAAATGGGCTGAAAATATACTTAAAAAAATATATGATCCATTTAATTTGCCCATTGTTTCAGTAAACAGACGTTCTGCTGAAATGATAAAATATGCTTCAAATAATTTTCTTGCTTTAAAAATATCATATATGAATGATATTGCTAACCTATGTGAATTAGTTGGTGCAGATATAGAAGAAGTTGCTAAAGGTATGGGATATGATGAACGAATTGGCAAAAAATTTTTAAATGCAGGCATAGGGTACGGAGGTTCCTGTTTTCCTAAGGATACAAAAGCATTGGATTATTTAGCAAAACAAAATGGTTATGAGTTAAGGACTGTTAAAGCTGCTATTGATGTAAATAAAGACCAGAAAATTATTCTATATAAAAAAGCATTAAAACGTATTATTACATTTAGCGGTTTAAAAACAGCTGTATTAGGGTTAACATTTAAACCTAATACAGATGATTTAAGAGAAGCTCCTTCACTTGAAAATATACCATTATTATTAGAACATGGAGCAGAAGTTTACGCTTATGACCCTGTTGGAGAGAATAATTTTAAAAAGAGATTTCCTGAAGGTAAAAATAATAAAGGATGCATTAACTATGTAACAAATATAAAAGAAGCATTACTAAATTCAAATATTTGTTTTATTTTCACAGAGTGGGATGAAATAAAAGCGGTTAAACCTGAGGATTATAAAAATCTTATGAGAACTCCTCTAATATATGATGGAAGAAATATTTATAATATTGAAGATATGAAGCAGTCAGGTGTTGAATATTATTCAATAGGTAGATAATAATTTTTTCAGTAGGGAGGAAAGTTCGTGGTAGATAAATTACTTAATATAAATAAAACATATTTAATTACAGGCGTAGCTGGTTTCATAGGATTTTTTTTATCAAAAAAATTATTAGAGCAAGGTTGTAAGATTATTTGTATTGATAATTTAAATGATTATTACGATGTTAATTTAAAAAATGACCGCTTAAATATACTTGAAACATTTAATGGTTTTATATTTATTAAATGTGATATTGCAGATAAAATGGAAGTCATGGATATATTTAAAAATTACAAACCAAATATAGTAGTAAATTTAGCAGCACA
>JARBUP010000175.1 GCA_029239575.1 Bacillota bacterium | reverse complement strand
TACCTTTCCATTAAAATTTTACAATATAGTTAATAGCATAAACCATGCCAACTTTTTTATTTAAAAATAAATATATTTTTTTATTTTAAAATTTATTTTAAAAGAATGTATTGAAATTTGAATACTTGTTTATCTCAATACAATTTTAAAAATTTGTCGGTATTTTTTAAAAAGTCCAATGAAAAAATCCTTTTTATCATTATGATAATTTTTATCATTATGATAAAAAGGATTTTTTCCCATATTTTCAACAAAAATTTAACACAACGAATTTAATTTATCATTTTGATAATTTGCATTCATTTAACAAATATATTGTTCACATTTTATAAAAAAATATAAAAAAAATCAGACCTTTTTATTATTACTTATAATTTAAAAAGGTCTGATTAGATTAAGTATGTATTTTCCTATATAACGTTGCAATTCCAATTCCTAATGCTTTAGCAGCATTTTCTTTACCTTCTGTTGTATCTCCAAAATATTCAATTGCTTTTTTAATTTCATTTTGCTCTATTTCTTTTAAATTTCTTATTTTAGCATTTTTAGATGCTTCTTCTTTTGCTAATTTACTTGAATCCCTTATATTTATAGGTAAAGAATTATTGTCTATGATTCCACGTTCCATCATATTAACCATGAACTCAACTGTATTTTCAAGTTCTCTAACATTTCCTGGCCATGGATATTCAATTAACTTTTCCATTGTATCATCATTTATACTTACAAAGTTTTTACCAAACAGTTTTCTATAGTGATTAATAAAATGAAAAACTAATTCTCTTACATCATCTTGTCGTTCTCTTAGGGAAGGTACTTGTAGTGGAATTACATTTAATCTATAATATAAATCTTCCCTAAATTTATTTTCACGAATCATTGATTTCAGGTCCTTATTAGTTGCAGCTATAATTCTAACATCTAAGCTTATAACTTGATTTGAACCAATTCTTATAACTTTTTTATCTTGAATAACTCTTAGAAGTTTTGACTGCAAATATAAAGGCATATCCCCTATCTCATCTAAGAAAATAACTCCATTATTTGCTAATTCAAATTTTCCGATTTTTCCATTTGGGTCCGCACCTGTAAATGCGCCTTTTACATATCCAAAAAGTTCACTTTCTAATAGAGGCTCAGGTATAGCTGCACAGTTAATTGCTACAAACCTTTTATTTCTCCTATCAGAATTTTGCCATATGGCTGAAGCTACCATTTCTTTACCGCTACCGCTTTCACCAGTTATAAGTACAGTAGAAATGGAATCAGCTACTTTTTTAATATTTTCTTTTAAACTATTAATTTTTTCACTATTTCCTATAATATGTTCAGTATTAACTGTATTAACAGTTGAAGTCATCGCATATATATTTGATTGCACCTTTTTTAAATCCTTAAATAATATAACTTGTTTATATAAAGGATTTTCTGGAATATCAAAAATATCTCCTATTATTGTATTTACAGTATCTCCAATTTTAATTCTATATTCATTGCTGTTGTTAACCATATCTCCAGTTGGAGTTATATGAATTTTTTCTTTATTAATAATTCTTGTTATGCCTAATTGTTTTTTAGCGCTTTGATTTATAGTATCCACATCACCATTATTGTCAATAATTATTGCACCCTCATCCATATTCCTTGTAATAATTTGAAGCATGTTAAGCATGGATGATTTACTTTTAGTTTCTTCATCTTCAAATGCTTTTATAGAAATAAATTCAGCTATTTGTTCAAGAAATTCTATGTAGTTATTAATATTTTCTTCAATTACTCTTTTAGTTTCTTCATCATAACTGCTCATACCTATAACCCCAATTATTTTATCATGTAATTTTATTGGTGTAGATATTTCAAATGTCTCTTTGCATTCATCTTTTACAGAGCAATTTTTGCATCTTATGTCTATTTTAGGATCTCTAACAATTTGCATTTCACCTATTTTAAGTGTATGTTTATAAATTGTTGATTGGTCTGAAACATCTTCATGAATTTTTTCACTAAATATTCCAGTTCCTGCAACTCTAATTAAATTTGCATCAACTACTTCTACATCCATATTAACTATTTCAGAAATAATTTTTGCATATTTTTGTACCGTGCCTGATATATGTGATAAATCGTACATTTTTTTTCCTTATAAATTAATATTTAATGTCGTTAAAGTTCTTCTTTAATCGACATTCTTTAAATTCATTATATCATATTATTTAAAATAAAAAAGTAGTTTTTGTTTTTTTGAAATATAAAAAGAAAACTTCACAATGATTTCGAAAAGCTTCAGCTTGATTAGAAAATATTACTTTGTCATCAAAAAGAGGCTTCTCATTTTGGGAGAAACCTCTTATATAAAACTATTTCAACATTTTGCAAAAATCAACTTAATGAAATAAGTGGGTGATGCTTGTTACATCATGCCGCCCATTCCACCCATTCCGCCCATGTTTGGCATACCTGGTTCATCTTTTTTTGGCTCATCAGCAACTGCTGCTTCTGTTGTTAATAACATAGCTGCAACTGATGCTGCATTTTGAAGAGCTGATCTTGTAACTTTAGTTGGGTCAACTATACCAGCTTCAATCATATTTACATATTTTTCATTTAAAGCATCAAATCCGATACCTCTATCAGAATTTTTAATTTTTTCAACAATTACAGATCCTTCTAATCCTGCATTAGCTGCAATTTGTCTTACTGGCTCTTCTAATGCCTTTTCAATTATTTTAGCACCAGTTTTTGCATCCCCAGTTAAAGTTTCAGCTACTTTAGCAACAACTTTAGTAGTAGCTAATAAAGCAACTCCACCACCTGAAACTAAACCTTCTTCAACAGCAGCTCTTGTAGCATTTAAAGCATCTTCAATTCTTAATTTTTTTTCTTTCATTTCAGTTTCAGTAGCTGCACCTACATTGATTACTGCTACTCCACCTGTTAATTTTGCTAATCTTTCTTGTAACTTTTCTTTGTCAAAATCAGAAGTTGATTCTTCCCATTGAGCTTTTATTTGTCTTACTCTATCAGCTATAGCTTGAGAATCTCCAGCACCATTAACTATGATAGTATTTTCTTTATCTATTTTAACTGTTCCTGCATTACCAAGCATTTCTAATGTTGCATCTTTTAAATCATACCCTAATTCTTCAGTTACAACTTCTCCACCTGTTAATATAGCTATGTCTCTTAACATTTCTTTTCTTCTGTCACCGAATCCTGGAGCTTTAACTGCTATACAGTTGAATGTTCCTCTTAATTTGTTAAGAACTAATGTTGCTAAAGCTTCTCCATCAACATCTTCAGCTATAATTACTAAAGCTCTTCCTGATTGAACTACTTGTTCAAGAACTGGTAATATTTCTTGGATGTTAGATATTTTTTTGTCTGTAATTAATATGTATGGATTATCTAAAACTGCTTCCATTTTTTCTGTGTTAGTTACCATATAAGCTGATAAATATCCTCTATCAAATTGCATACCTTCAACTACAGTAAGTTCAGTTCCCATAGTTTTAGATTCTTCAACAGTTATAACACCATCTTTACCAACTTTATCCATTGCATCAGCAATTAATTGACCAATTGATTCGTCACCTGCTGAAATAGAAGCAATTTGAGCTATTTCTTCTGATGTTTCTACTTTTTTAGTTTGATCTTTTAATTCTTCAACTGCTGCTTCTACTGCTGCTTGAATACCTCTTTTAAGGATCATTGGGTTAGCACCAGCTGCTACGTTTTTTAAACCTTCTCTAATTATTGCTTGAGCTAATAAAGTTGCTGTTGTAGTACCATCTCCAGCTACATCATTTGTTTTTGTAGCAACTTCTTTTACTAATTGAGCTCCCATGTTTTCAAAAGGGTCTGAAAGTTCAATTTCTCTTGCTATTGTAACTCCGTCATTAGTGATTACTGGTGAACCAAATGATTTTTGTAATACTACATTTCTTCCTTTAGGTCCTAATGTAACTTTAACTGTATCTGCTAATGCATTAACGCCTCTTTCCATTGCGCGACGTGCATCTTCATCGAATCTAATTATTTTTGCCATTTTTATACCTCTCTATTTTTATTATTGTACAATTTACTCTAACTATTTATTATTCAATAACTGCTAAAACATCAGCTAATTTTATAATGATTAATTCTTCACCATCAACTTTAACTTCTGTACCTGCAAATTTAGAAAATATAACTTTATCTCCAACTTTTATTTCATCTTTTTTCTTTTCATCTCCAGTTATTCCTGCACCAACTGCAAGCACTTCTGCTACTTGTGGTTTTTCTTGAGCAGAACCTGGTAAAACTAAACCGCTTTTTGTTTTTTCTTCTGCTTCTACCATTTTAATTACTACTCTTTCGCCTAATGGTTTTACTGACATTTTAATTCCTCCCGTATTATTAATTTTAAATATATTTTAAGTTATTTGTTAGCACTCAACTCGATAGAGTGCTAACACTCATTGTTAATATGATACTCAATTGTTTGTTCAATTTCAAGTGTCATTTTCAAAAATATATCGATATTTTTAGATAATATTGGGAAATTTCATTCTAAATCATTCATTTGCTTTTATTTAATCATTATTTCTTCCGTTTACTTTAAATTAGTATAATTCTGTCTTAGTAAATTAATTTAATTTTAAATATTTTTATTTATATTGATTTTTAAATATTTTATATATTAAAAACGTACAAATTTTGACAAAAAAGTTGATTTATTTTTCTGTATAATATAGTATAATAAATTGCTATGTAATTTACATATATAATAATTAGGAGGAGTTTAAAATGGCTCTTGTAACATCTAAAGAAATGTTTAGAAAAGCTTATGAAGGAAATTATGCTGTTGGTGCTTTCAATGTAAACAATATGGAAATAATCCAAGGAATTGTTGATGCAGCTAAAGAAGAAAATGCACCTTTAATATTACAGGTATCTGCTGGAGCAAGAAAATATGCAAACCCAATTTATTTAAGAAAACTTGTAGAAGCAGCAGTAGAAGAATCAGGTCTTGACATAGTACTTCATCTTGACCATGGCGATGATTTTGAAATTTGTAAATCATGCATAGATGGCGGTTTTACATCAGTTATGATAGATGGATCAAAATATCCTTTTGAAGAAAATATAGCTATAACTAAAAAAGTTGTTGAATATGCACACTCAAAGGGTGTTGTTGTTGAAGCAGAACTTGGTAAATTAGCAGGAGTTGAAGATGCTGTAAAAGTTAGTGCAAAAGACGCTACATACACAGATCCTGATCAAGCAGCTGAATTTGTACAAAGAACTGGCGTTGATTCATTGGCTATAGCTATAGGAACAAGCCACGGAGCTTATAAATTTAAAGGAGATCCAAGTCTTGATTTTGAAAGATTAGAAACAATTTGCAAATTGTTACCTAACTTCCCACTTGTACTTCACGGTTCTTCATCAGTTCCAAAAGAATTTGTTGATTTATGTAACAAATATGGCGGAGCTATTCCAGGAGCTACGGGTGTTCCTGAAGAAATGTTGTTAAGAGCATCTAAAATGGGTGTTTGTAAAATAAACATAGATACGGACTTAAGACTTGCTATGACAGCATGCATAAGACAAATTCTTGCTGAAAATCCTTCTGAATTTGATCCAAGAAAATATTTAGGACCTGGTAGAGATGCAATTAAAAAAATGGTTGCTCATAAAATGAAAAATGTATTAGGTTGCAGTAATGGAAGATAATAGAAACAATTAAATATAAAAAGTGACTGTTTCATTAGAATTCATAATTGTAACAGCCACTTTTTATTATAGTTTTTATTAGATCTATATTTCATTATTATTTTGAATTTTATATACTGAAATCACAACATTTTATACATGTTTTGAATAAATAGTTGCAATTTTTATTGCATACGTAATTATGTTGATATTTGAAATAAAAAACTATTTTTTTATATATAAACCTTTTAGTTTTTTTGACTTTAATCAGATTTAGACTTACCTTTACGCATTTGAATAATAATAATAATAATTATACATTTATTATCCTGACCTAACTTTTATTTAATTCTATATAGCATGAAATAGTAAATTGTATTGAAATTATTTTACAAAAAACCTTAATCCATCCTATCGTTCTTTGATCAGTTTTATTCCTTCTTCGAAAGCCTTAATATTTT
>JARBUP010000174.1 GCA_029239575.1 Bacillota bacterium | reverse complement strand
AGCGCAGGAATTTTGGCAGGCGCAGCAAATATTTTAGCGCTTTTCAGACTTATAAGAGAAATGCCTGCAGCTGATAAAGTAAAATGTATAGCTTTTGCAGTTTGCTCAGCTTTCTTGTTAGGAGATCACTTAGCATTCAGCGCAAACTTCCAACCAACTATAATATTGCCTCTTATGATTGGAAAGTTTAGTGCAGGAATAATTGCAATCTTCTTTGCAACTAAACTATCTGTACCTAAAGCAATTCAGCTTGAAAAAGAAGAAAAAGAAGCAGAAGAATTAGCTAAATAAACACATTTAATTATGAAATATGATTAAATACGCTAATCGTATCTTTATCAAGGCTGATAGGTAAACTATCAGCCTTGTATTACATTTTAACTCTCTATTTAGGGAGTTTTTTTTGATTGTGAGTAATAAAAATAAATAAACATTTTCATTGTCTGTTTAATGTTTGGCATTTGATTGTAATATAAATTCTTATCATTATATATTCTCATGAAGCATATGATTTAATAATTGAAAAATATCGGAGGAGATTTTTTGAATTATAATAATGATTACCAAATGTTGTTGAAGTGTGAAAATAATATAAGATATTATCAGCAAATGATAGCAACAAATAATGACCCATGTCAAAGAATAATGTATGAAAATATGCTTAATAAAGAAAAAAATAGGTATTATCAAATATACAATCAATTAAAAAATAATATGAGCAGTATAGAAGAAAATGGAATTTATAAATCTGATATAAAGCAATTTACTATTGAAGAATTATCTCAATATGACGGTTCAAATGGAAAACCTGCCTATGTTGCAGTGAATGGAATTGTATATGATGTGAGCATTGAAGCAACCTGGGGCGGTGGAACACATTTTAGTATGTATGCAGGACAGGATTTGTCCGCTCAGTTTAATGGATGCCATGGAGGGAGAATAGAAATTTTGAGAAATTTACCTCGAGTTGGTTTTTTAATAAGTAGATAGGAGGCCGGGATTGTTAAAGAAAAAAAGACGTTGCCCAATATATGATTCAAAGGATATTACAGCTCGAAAAATGATGGATTTGGCTGTAAATGATATAAAAAGTAATAACAAAAATAAAATAAATTTAATTTGGTTAGAGGCAACCGGCTGTTCAGGAAATTTGATATCCATGCTGAATGCAGAAAATCCAAGTGCAGATTTTCTTTTAAAAGAAATGACAAACTTAAAATACAACAATAGTCTGATGTTTGCTGAAGGGGATGCTGCATATGAGCAGTTTTTAGACACATTGGAAACGGAATTTATCTTAGTTGTAGAAGGTGCAGTTTCCACAAGGGATAATGGCCAATATAATATTATTGCTCGTTATCAAGGTAAGGCGATAACAGCAATGGAAGCTATTAGAATAGCAGGTGAAAAGGCAAAATATGTTTTAGCAGTTGGCACTTGTGCTTCTTTTGGCGGAATTTCAGCAGCAGCTCCAAATCCTTCTCAAAGCGTAAGTGTACCTCAATTTTTAAATAGGCAGGTTATAAGAGTACCAGGATGTCCAAGTCATCCTGATTGGGTCACAGGTACTATTGCTAACTTAGTAGCATTTGGAATTCCTGAGCTTGATGAATTAGGGAGACCTATAATGTTTTATGGAATAACAATACATGACCGTTGTACAAGAAGATCATATTTTGATAATGGCATTTTTGCATCAAGGTTAGGTGAATTAGGATGTATGTTTAAACTTGGATGCAGAGGGCCAGTCACAAGAACTGATTGCCCAGTGAGACAGTGGAATGGATATGTAAACTGGCCCGTTGAAGACAACTCGCCATGTATAGGATGTGCGGGAGAGAGATTTCCCGATGGCATGGAGCCTTTTGTTAGATTTTAATATCTGGAGGAACAATGGCAAATAAAATTACTATAAACCCTGTTACACGAATAAGTGGTTTTTTGGAAATCGAAGTTGAAGTAGAACAAAATAAAATTGTAAATGCTAAAAGCAGCGGGTTATTTTTTAGAGGTTTTGAAAAAATGCTAAAAGGAAGACCGCCTTTAGATGCAATATATTTTACGGAAAGAATCTGTGGAATATGTTCAACTGCTCATTCCATGGCTTCTACATTAGCTTTGGAGGATGTTCTTAAAATTTATCCTAACGAAAATGATAAAATGATAAGAGAATTTATGCACGGAAGTGAATTTATTCAAAATCACTTAAGACACTTCTACCAGTTTACTATCCCTGACTTTGTAAAGGGAGCAAGGATGGAATCATCGTTTATAACTTCGCATAATGATTATCGTCTTCCTGAAGAAATAGACAAAGAGTTATCAGAACATTATGTAAAATCTCTAAAATACAGTAGATTAGCTCATGAAATGACAGCTGTTCTCGGAGGCAAGGCTCCACACAATCATGGCATCTTTGTGGGAGGGGTTACAGTTAATATGGATTCAGCGAAGTGGATTAAAATTAAATCCATATTATCGGATATAAAAATATTTGTTGAAGATATGCTGATACCTGATGTATATAAAATTGCAGAATATTATTCTGATTATTTTAATAATGGTATAGGATATAAAAATTTAATGTCATATGGAATATTTGACAGTTATACAGATAACAGAGCTTTTTATGTGGCTCCGAGTGTTATTATAAATGGACAATATGGTACTTTAGATTCGGATAAAATAACAGAAAATATACAAAACGCATGGTATGAATTAATTAGAGATGAAGTTAGTCCAATAGTTACTACAGTTAATGAAAATATTCATAAAGAAAATGCTTACACTTGGATAAAGGCTCCAAGATATGATGGATATGCCATGGAGGTGGGTCCTTTGGCAAGAATGTGGTTAAGCGGTAACTATAATAGAGGAATCTCAACTATGGACCGTACTATTGCAAGGGTTTTAGAGGTAAAGAAAATTATTGAAATAATGGAAGTATTTTTAGAAAAAATTACGATGATTCCATCAAATCAAGGAAGTTATGAATTTAATCAAGAAGCTTATGGTAAAGGATTAGTAGACACTACAAGAGGTGCTTTAGGCCATTGGACTTCTGTTCAAAATCAAACTATTCAAAATTACGATATAATAACCCCAAGTTCATGGAATCTTTCGCCAGAGGATTCTAATGGATTAAAAGGAACGGTAGAAATGGCTTTAATAGGAACAAATATTCAAGACATAAAAAATCCGGTTGAAATTGGCAGGATAGTCAGGTCTTTTGATCCTTGTGTTTCCTGTGCTACCCATGTATTTTCAGATAAATATTCTCCATTAGAAATAAGGGTAGTATAAGATGTCCGTTAAGTTTATTGCTATAGGTAACAGAATAATGGGAGATGACACAATAGGTATTAAAGTTGCAGAAGAACTTTCAGAAAAATTAATAAATGAAAAAATTGAGGTAGTATTTGGTGAAACAGACTTTGAATATGCTTTAAGCAAAATTGATGATGGTGATTTGATATTTATTATAGATTCAACATATTTTGAATTAATACCAGGAACAGTAACTTTTACTTCTATAAATGATTTGTCACTAGGAAATAACCTTACTTCACAGCATCAGCCAAGTTTAATCCACCTTATTAAATTGTACGGAAAAAATATCAAAGGTTTTGTAATTGGAATAGAAATAGATAAAATTGAATTTAGTACAGAATTAAGTGAAACTTTAAAGCGGAAGCTTAATCAAATATGTGAAGATGTATATGTATTTATAATGAATAACAAAAATATATAGCTTTTACTGAATTGCTTAAACCAAAAATTTATATAAAGGAGTATTAATATGCACGACACATATTTAATTAATAAAATTTCAAAATCATTAAATGAAATCTGTACAAAAAGTAATATCTGTAAGATTACTCAGCTTACAATAGTAGTAAACCATAGCAGCCATGTTAATGAAAAAAATCTTCAAGAGCATTTAATAGAAAACAATAAGGACCTTCTTGCCAATGAGTTTAAAGTTATAGTACAAAGAGAGGACATAGAAAACCAAACTGCCATAATTCATAGCATACAGGGTGAAACTTTTGAAGAATGATGATTTTAAAAATAAAAGAAGTTATGAAATAAAAATATATGGTGTGGTTCAAGGTGTCGGTTTTAGACCATATATTTATAATCAAGCAATTAAACATAATATTAAAGGGTGGGTTAGCAATCAGGGAAGTGCTGTTTTAATGGATATAGAAGGAAATAGAGAAAATATAAAAGAATTTTTATTATCCATAATTAAAAACCCTCCTGCTTTAGCAAAAATAGAAAAAGTTGAAGTTATTTTAAGGGTATTAAAGGAGTGGGATAATTTTAAAATTATTCCAAGTTCAGTTGAAGAAAATGGTATAAAGTTTATGGCTACAGATGTATCAATTTGTCCTGATTGTCTAAATGACATTTCAGATCCTGCTGATAGTCGCTATCATTATCCATTTACAAATTGTACAAACTGTGGACCTCGTTATTCTCTAATAAGGAAATTACCTTATGATAGGGAAAATACAACAATGGAGAAATTTAAAATGTGTCCCGAATGCGAAAGGGAATACAATGACCCATTCAACAGAAGATTTCATGCACAGACTAATTGTTGCCCTAACTGCGGACCAAAATTAAGTCTATTAAATAATATGGGAGGAGAAATAATTTGCAGTGATGAGGTTTTGATGACAACTGATATGTTAAAAGATGGGAAGATAGTTGCCAATAAAGGAATCGGTGGTTTTCATTTAGCTTGTGATGCTCATAATGAAGATACTGTTAAAATTTTACGACAAAGAAAAAAAAGACCCCATAAGCCTTTTGCAATTATGGTTAAAAACATTGAAGTTGCAAAGAAACTTTGTTATATAAATCAATATGAAGAAAAGCTTCTTTTAAGTAATAAAAGGCCCATTGTACTTTTAGAAAAAAAAGAAACATCAAATTTGCCTGACACAGTTGCTTTTAATATGAAAAAATTGGGGATTATGCTTCCGTATACACCTCTTCATTATTTATTATTTCAAAATGATATAACATGTCTCGTTATGACAAGCGGTAATATAAGCAATTCTCCTATACAGTTTGAAAATGAAAAAGCAATTGAAAACTTAGGGACAATTGCTGATTATTTTTTAATGCACAACAGAGATATAAATATACCTGTTGAAGATTCTGTAGTGAAAACATTATGTAATAATGAAATTGTTGTACGAATGGCAAGAGGTTACACGCCTTTTATATTCCCAATGAATTGTAATATTGAAATGTTAGCTTTAGGGGCAGAAGAAAAAAGCACTTTTTGTTTATCTCAAAATCGGTATTTATATATGAGTCAATACATGGGTGATTTGAAGAACTACGATACATATATTAATTTTGAAAAAGCCATTGATAATATGATGTCGCTATTGAACTTTAAACCGGAGTTAATTGTACATGACATGTATACAATATATCAGTCGTCTAAATATGCACTAAATAATACAGTAAGAAAAATCCCAGTTCATCACCATCATGCCCATATGGTAAGTTGTATGGTTGAACATAAGCTTTTTTGCCCTGTAATAGGTGTTATTTTTGATGGTACAGGATTAGGTTTGGATGGGAATATTTGGGGAGGAGAATTTTTAATAGGAACAAGAAAGAATTTTATAAGAGTGGGTCATTTTAGATATGTAACTATTCAAGGAGGAGATAAATCAATAAAAGAACCTTGGAGAATTGCAGTGAGCTATCTGCGTTCAATTAATTATGAATTTAATGATATTGTAAATGCAATAGATGAAAAAAACGTCGATGCTGTAAATCAAGCCATAGATAGCAAAATGAACTGTTATGAAACATCCTCTGTTGGAAGATTTTTTGATTGTATTGCATCTCTTTTAAATGTTCGTCATTATATAACCTATGATGCACAGGCAGCAATAGAGCTTGAAAATATTTTGGACCCTTCTGTAAAAGATGAATATCCTTTCACGGTCGTTGATGAAAATGAGGTTTATATAATTGAATATAAAGATATTTTATTATCTGTAATAAGAGATATAAAAAAAGGAAAGCCCACCTCATTTATTTCTGCTAAATTTCATAACACCATATCAAGTGCAACATCAGAATTAGTTATTAAAATAAGTAAAAAATATAAAGTAAAAAAATTAG
>JARBUP010000173.1 GCA_029239575.1 Bacillota bacterium | reverse complement strand
GGTACTATTGGTGGAACATATAGTGGAAATGCATTAGCGTGTGCTTCAGCACTACAAGTTATAGATATAATGGAAAAAGAAGACTTACCAGGTAAAGCCCTTAAAATATCTGAAAAGGTTATGAGAACTTGGAAAGAATGGCAAGAAAAGTATGAGGTTGTCGGCGATGTAAGAGGCATTGGCTGTATGATCGGTATTGAATTTGTTAAAGATAAAGCTACAAAAGAACCTAATTCTGAAATTGTAAATGCTATTATAAATGAAGCTATACAACATGGACTTTTATTGGAAAGTGCTGGTACTTACGGCAATGTTATTAGATTCTTAGCACCACTTGTAATAACTGATGAACAATTAGATGCAGGTTTACAAATTTATGAAAACGCAATCAAAACTTGCATGAAATAGTATATATAATAGTAAAAAATTAATTATATATTTTATAAGGGAAATGGCATTAAATTTAAAGGGCATAGAGAGGAAAATAAATGCAAGCTTTAAGAGTTGTTCCAGAAATATTTTACTTTCACACTTACGAAGAATTGGATGTAAGATTTCTATCAAACAACTATGTGCAATTAAATAGTGATGAAATAAAAGAAATTTTTGCAAATCTTTATTAAAAAAATATTTTAATCTCGGGTATTATGCATACCCGAGAAATTAAAGGATAAAGGAAAGGATTTATATGGAAGATAAGCAATTACAAAAAACGTTTAGTACTAAAGATGTATTAGCTTTAGCTTTTGGAACAATGATTGGCTGGGGATGGATAATGTTATCCGGAGCTTGGGCTAATACTGCGGGAGTGCTTGGAGCTATCGGAGCTTATGTTGTTGGAGCAATATTATGTATTTTCATTGGTATAGTGTATGCTGAGTTAACACCTGCTATACCTTACACCGGTGGTGGCGTTGTATTTTCTTACAAATCTATGGGATATTGGCCAGCTGTAATCTCTGGTTTAGCTACAAGTTTTGCTTATATTGGTGTAGCAGCATGGGAAGGCCCAGCCTTTGCAACTGCAATAGATTATGTGTTTCCTATACCTAAAATCGGATATCTTTGGACTATACAGAATTTCGATATATACGCTTCTTGGGCACTTATAGCTGTTATAGCTTCTGCTGTTATCACTTGGGTAAATTATAAGGGTGCAAAACAAGCAGCTATTTTTCAAACTGTTGCAACATTAGGTCTTATTGCTGTAGGAGTAATCTTTGTTTTTGGTGGTATTACAAGAGGAAACATAGAATACGCAACACCTTTATTTACAGATATTAAAGGGTTTTCATCAGTACTTCTTATGGTTCCAGCAATGTTCGTAGGTTTTGATGTAATTCCTCAATCAGCTGGTGAGATGAATGTACCTTTAAAAAAGATACCTTCTCTTCTTATTCTTTCTATTTGTGCAGCTGCAGCGTGGTATATGCTT
The DNA here is from genome assembly GCA_029239575.1 of Bacillota bacterium. GTDB lineage: Bacteria > Bacillota > Clostridia > Tissierellales > Sedimentibacteraceae > Sedimentibacter. The sequence goes on along the minus strand of JARBUP010000173.1, from coordinate 4,727 downwards.
ATGATTATGTCTACTGCCTTATCAGCTCCAACAGAGATCAGAGTTAATGGTACTATACCTGTAGCAGATGCTATGGCATATGCTTTTGGACACCCGATCTGGGGTAAAATTTGTATTATTGGTGCAATATGCGGTATATTAACAAGCTGGAATGGTTTTCTTTATGGAGGAGCTAGAGTTATTTATTCATTAGCGAATGCGAAGATGCTACCTGCAGTTTTGGGAAAAATCCATCCAAAACATAATACTCCTGCTAATGCTGTTCTATTATGCGGAATTCTTTCTACTTTCTCTTGCTTGCTTGGAAAAGGAGCGCTTGTTTGGTTTGTGAATGCCAGTTCTTTTGGTGTAGTAATTATGTACATGATGGTAGCATTATCGTTTATATTCCTTAGAAAAAATCATCCGGATCTTGAACGTCCATATAAAGTGAAGAATGCAAAGTTTATAGGTACAATGGCTATATTAGTTGCTATATTCTTTGCGTGGCTATATACACCAATGGGGCCTAGTCCATTAGTTGGAATTGAATGGGCATTAGTAATTGGTTGGTTTATCTTAGGATTTATTTTAGCAATTTATGCAAAAGCAAAATATAAGAATGTAACTGAAAAAGAAAGAGAAATTCTATTGTTTGGAAAACAAACATCTGAGAGTTAATAAAGTATTTAATATAAAAAAGAGACAACTAAATACATAGGTTGTCTCTTTTTTAAAAAAATATTTAGTTGTTATTTAGGTATTTACTTTATTTAATAGATACGGATTCTTGACCCCTGTAAACACTATAATAATTTGTTGTATTTTGCTAAAAATATTCAATAAGGAGAAATTATGAAGATTGGTATAAAATATTGCGATGGATGTAATACATTTTACGACAGAAAAAAAGTGTTGGACAGTTTGCGTAAACTATTTAAAGAAGAAATATTTGAAATAGCTAATGAAATTGAATTCTATAATATTATTTTAGTATTTAATGGCTGTAAAAGGTCATGTACAAATTATACATCAGTAAAGGGCGACGTAAAGGTTTTTATTAACTCATATGCAGATTATTCAAAGGCAGTCGACACAATTCATATTGAGAAAGTCAACCAGTTAATGAAATTGAATTCTATGATACTATTTTGGTATTGAATGGCTGTAAAAAGTCATTAATATATGGTCTTTTATTAGAAAGTGCTGGTACTTTCGAAAATGTTATCAGAGATAAAAAAAGAGACAACTAAATACTTAGTGTTGTCTCTTTTTTAGAAAAAAACTATTTGGTTTGTTTATTATTTTGGTATTTACTTAATTTAATAGATACGGATGCTTGACTGATACCAAGTTCCTTAGCCACTTTTGTTGTAGTCCCGTACTGTTCATAACAATCTAAAATAACTTTCTTTTCTACATCCGAAAGTATATGCTTCAGAGTTCTTTTTTGTTTGTATTCAGTATTATCATCTGTATAAATATAATAAGGAAGTTGATCTTCTGTAATCAAATAATCATCAGCAGTAAGTAACATTCGTTCTACTACATTTTCTAATTCTCTGATGTTTCCAGGCCAAGAATAAATTTCAAGATAGCTAATGGATTTACTTGAAAAAGCATGATTTAAATTATACTGCTCATTGTACTTCTTTGTAAAATGACTAATAAGAGGAAAAATATCTTCTTTTCGTTCTCGAAGTGCGGGTATTGTAATACAAAGAACATTTAGACGATAATATAAATCCTCTCTAAAGTTGCCTTCTTCAATCGCTTTTTTTATGTTTTTATTTGTTGCAGCAATTAAACGAAAATCTACAGTTTTTTCACTAATACTTCCTAATCTCATAACTTTTTTTTCTTGAATAACCTTAAGGAGTTTTACTTGCATATGAAGGGGTAAATCACAGATTTCATCTAAAAATAAAGTTCCATGATCAGCAAGTTCAATCAATCCTGCTTTTCCACTTTGATTGGCGCCTGTAAAAGCACCTTTTTCATAACCGAAAAGCTCAGATTCTAAAAGATGCTCTGGAATGGCTCCACAGTTGATGGAGATAAATGGTGAATCTTTTCGTTTGCTGCTTGAATGAATTAAATCGGCAAATAAATTTTTTCCTACTCCAGATTCACCTGTTATAAGAACAGTGGCATCAAAATTAGATGCTTTTAAAGCTATTTCAGTAGTTCGTGTAATTTTTTTACTTACACCAATTATTTTTGAACTTTTTTTATGTTCTTGTTTTAATTGTTCTAACTGCACTTTGTAGGAGGATACTGTATTATTAAGATTTTCGTATTCTTCTTTCAATAGTTCATATTTTTCTGCATCTCTAGTGTAACTAATAATTTTTTCAAACTCACCATTCTCATCAAAAATTGGAATGGAAGTGCACATTAAGTATTTATTGTTTTTTGTTAATTGCATCATGGTTTCAACTTTATTTGTTTTCATAACTCTTACTGAAACACAAGGATTAAATATTTTTTTCTCTTCTAGTTCATAAATAGATGAACCAACTGCTTCTTCTATTGGAATTCCATATACAGATTGAAAATTAGGAAGAACCTTTTCAATAATACCATCTTTATTAATGATGGTAAAATCATCGTAAATGCTTTCTAATATATTGTAAAAACTTCTTTCGAGTTTTTGATTGTATTTAAGGTTTCCAATTATGTTATTTAAATTAGTAGTTTCAATGAATAATAATAAAAATAACTCGTTATCCTCTGTATTAGAAATAAATAATAAATATTCTTTTTCATTTTGTTCAAATATTTTTACATAATATTTGTTTTCATTAATAATTTTTTGATTTTCTTGAATAAGTTCACGTATAAGCATCTCATCAATAGAATTTGTAAAATTTTTTGAAAACTCTTGGTTTTCATAGAAGTAATCTTGGTTTTTATTATATAATGCTATTGGAAATGTGACTAAGTTTATGTCTAATTTCAATTTTGATGCCTCCTATAAAGATATGGATACATAACATTATAGCATTATTTTAGTCTTAAGCCAAATTTTTTTTATAAAAGTTGATAAAAAAATAGCAAACTTGAAATTCAAAATCGTCAGATTTTAAAATTATAAATTCTCAGGATATATTATTAAGAAATAATATAGGAGATACTAAAAGGAGTGGTTAAATGAGTTTAAAAGTAGTGGTAACTGATTGTAGTTGGGGAAATATAGATGTTGAAAAGGAATTCTTGCCTAAAGATGCGATAGTTGTAAATTATCAGTTAAAAACAGAAGAAGAGGTTATAGAGATGTGTTATGATGCAGATGCTATTTTATCTGAATATGCACCAATTAGTGGTAGGGTGTTAAAATCACTTGAAAAATGCCAAATTATATCTAATTCTGCAACTGGATTTGACAATATTGACGTAAAAGTTGCAGAAGAACTTGGTATTGCCGTAGCTAATGTTCCGGGGTATTGCACATATGAAGTGGCTGATCATACGATGTCCTTAATTCTTGCAGCTAGCAGAAACATAGTATTGTATGATAGGGCAGTGAAAAAAGGCGAATGGAACTATGAGATAGGACTGAAGATGGATAGGCTTGAAGGTCAAGTGCTTGGTTTGGCGGGTTTTGGAAGAATAGCACAATTTGTGGCAAAGAGAGCTCAGGGATTCGGATTTAAAGTTATTGCAAACACTTCGCATGTAAAAAAGGAATTTGCTGATGCATTGAATGTAAAATTGGTTGATATTGATGAGTTGCTTGCTGAATCTGATATTATCTCATGTCATATGCCTGCTAATGAAGATACAATAGGATACTTTAATAAGGACAAGTTTGATAAAATGACTAAAAATCCAATATTTATCAACACTTCGAGGGGTTTACTGGTTAATGAATATGATTTAGCAGAGGCATTGGAAAACAAAAAAATTAGGGCAGCAGCCTTGGATGTATTGGTAGACGAACCACCAATGAAGAATAATAAATTGTTAACTTTTGAAAATGTTATCATTACTCCTCACGCAGGATTTTTTTCAAAGACTTCATTAAGAGAAGTTAGATCCAAATCTGCAATGAATGTAACTAATTTTTTTGGCAAGGATTTCGAAAAGGTAAATTTTGTATGATATTAATAAATCTTACAACGTATTTGAATAATTAAAATAAATAATTGTAACCAAAATAAATGTTTATTAATTTTAAAATAACCAAATTTAATTAAACAAAAATCCTTGCAATAAAATTGCAAGGATTTTGTTTAATCACCTAAAAGCTTAAATTTACCTGTTTCATCCTTTAAAATAGCAGCCTGTGCTGACAGTTCCTCACTTGATGCAGAGCTTTCCTCTGCTGTTGCTGCATTGTTTTGTATTATGGCAGAAATTTGTTCTATTCCCAGATTAATTTCAGAGATGGAGGACGTCTGTGCTTGTGAAGCACTATCTATTTCTACTATAATATCTTTAACATACTTTGTCTTCATTGATACAATTTCTAGTGATTTAGCTGTATTATGAGCTATTCCTGAGCCTTCCTGAACTGATGAAATAGATTTTTCAATTAAATTCACAGTATTTTTAGCTGCTTCTGCTGATTTTACCGCCAGGTTTCGTACTTCATCAGCCACAACAGCAAATCCTTTACCTGCATTACCTGCGCGAGATGCCTCTATGGCAGCATTAAGAGCTAAGATATTTGTTTGGAAAGCTATAGCTTCAATTGCTTTTGTTATTTTGCTTATTTCATTTGATGTTATTTCAATTTCATTCAT
>JARBUP010000172.1 GCA_029239575.1 Bacillota bacterium | reverse complement strand
AGTAATCCATAGTATAATTTTCTTTGAAACCACAAGATTTATAAAGATTTAAAGCATTTTTATTATTAGCTTCAACTTGTAAGGTTATAGTTTTAACATTGCTTTCTTTTATTTTTTTAATTGACTGAATCAATAATTCTCTGCCATAACCTTTTCCACGATAATAAGGCAGAACTTCCAAACCATATATACCTCCAATATTATTATTAATTTCTAATCTAACCTTTCCTACTACAGCATTATCTATTTCAATAATATAAGTACAACTAACTGAATTACAGCCATTTTTTTCGGAATCAGAAATTCCTTCATAGTCATGTTCATTGAAAAACTCAAACTTTTCTTTAGAAATTTTATTTACATCTTCATATGTCAACTTTTTAAAAATTAAATCATTGAAATTTAAGTCATGTATTACAGCCATATCTAAATTCATATCATATTCCGAATGATCATAATCACTGCATACATTTTTAATAAATTCAATTCCTCCAATGGAGCTATTGTCGCTTAACAAAAGCATTTCAGTGGAATTTCTTTTGCTGAATTCATCTTTAACCAATGAAAACAATCTTGTAAAAATTCCTTTTCTCCTATAATCAGGATGTACCATACCATTAACTTCTAATGCATCACCGCCAAAACTACAAATTCCTGCATACCCGATAAGTTTATTGTCATTATAAAACATGAATTCATTTATTAGTTTCAAATAATTGCTGTTTTTATCAGCTTCCCTCAACTTAAAATCAATTTCTAATTTTAAGTATGTTTTGTCATAATCCATACAAATATTTTTTAAATTATTAATATCTGCATAATCATTTTTATTTAAATTTTCTTTTAGCTTAATCAAAAAATTATTAGTAATACTCATTTATACCTCCTGAACGATTAAATTAATTATATAATTACTATCCAATGTAAAACGCCTTCTAATTCTGTTTACTGACTTCATTTTAAACTTCAATAGTAATTAAGTCAAACCAAACGTTTTCAAATATTATATAATATAAATGGTATCATATTCAATATAGTTTTACAATTTATCATAAATAAATGAGCATAAAATTAATTTTCATGTAAATACATGATTAAATATTTGTAAATTTGATAAAATAAGTATTATCGCTAAAATTTCAACGCAATAGTTTAATTTTATTTCATAACTTCAAATCATTTTTCCGTTTAAAGCAATTTTGATGACGACCTGATCATTTTATTTTTTATAAATTCTTATAATTATTAATTTAATGTTTACCGATCTATTACTATGTAGCACGAACTGCAAAACTGTATTGAATCTTTTTTTATTTTTTTACTTATTAAATGTGAGACAAAAATGTGATGATTATAACATCCATCCTCGCAAAAAAATAGAGCTTTTCGCTCTATTTCATTTTTATTATAAATATTTTTTCAATGATTCAACTTTATCTAATTTTTCCCATGGCAAATCTAAATCATCTCTTCCGAAATGGCCATAAGCTGCTGTTTGTTTGTAAATTGGTCTTCTTAACTCAAATTTATCAATAATTGAAGCTGGTCTTAAATCAAAGTTTGCTGAAACTGCTTCATTAATTTTTTCTTCATCTATTTTGTTAGTTCCAAAACATTCAACCATTATTGAAACTGGTTTTGCAACTCCTATTGCATATGCAAGTTCAACTTCACATTTATCTGCAAGTCCTGCTGCAACAATATTTTTAGCTATATAACGTGCTGCATAAGCTGCTGAACGGTCAACTTTTGTAGGATCTTTTCCTGAGAAAGCTCCGCCGCCATGTCTTGAATATCCACCATATGTGTCAACTATGATTTTTCTTCCTGTTAAACCAGAATCTCCTTGAGGTCCGCCTATAACAAATCTTCCTGTAGGGTTGATGAAATATTTTGTGTTTTCATCTAAAAGTTCAGCTGGAACAGTTGTATTAATAACATACTGTTTTAAATCTTTTTCAATTGTTTCTCTATCAACTTCTGGTCCGTGTTGAGTTGATATTACAATTGTATCTATTCTTACAGGCTTATTGTCATGATATTCAACTGTTACCTGAGTTTTACCATCAGGTCTTAAGTATCCTATAGTTTTATCTTTTCTAACTTCTGTTAGCTTACGAGCTAAATTATGTGCTAAATATATTGGCATTGGCATTAAAACAGGTGTTTCATTGCAAGCAAAACCAAACATCATACCTTGGTCCCCTGCACCAATCATATCATTAACATCGACCTTGTCTTTTCTAAATTCATCAGCTTCATTAACACCCATTGCAATATCACCTGATTGTTCTTCTATAGAAGTAAATACTGCACATGTTTTGTAATCAAAACCAAAATCTGCATTATCGTATCCTATATCTTGAACAGTTTTTCTAACTATTTTAGGAATGTCAACATAACTGCTTGTGCTTATTTCTCCAGCTACTAAAACAAAACCTGTTTTAGTTATTGTTTCGCATGCTACTCTACCATAAGGATCTTGCTCTAATATAGCATCTAATATTCCATCTGATATTTGATCGCACATTTTGTCAGGATGACCTTCTGTAACTGACTCAGATGTAAATAACCATTTTTTCATTAATTTTTCCGTACCTTTCGTTTAAAATTTTAATAATCTTACCTATAAAAAAAACTCTTCGGCTGAAGAGGTATATTAAACCTATAGCCTCATCTTGCGAAATTAATTTCCGCGGGAATTGGCACCTTGAATTATCAGGCTGCCGGGTTTCATAGGGCCCAGTCCCTCCACCTCTCTTGATAAGGATTATCATGAACATAATAGCACACAGCATATTTAATGTCAATACAGCAAACACAAAATTAGTAGTAATTTGTCAACAAAATGTATTAAACATTCTTAGGTAGTGTGTTATAATGTATAGGTTGGAAACTTTAACATTATTATACAATGAAAGGATTGATTTTATGCATCTAAAAAAAATATTGACTACTTCAGTATCCTTAGCACTATTATTTTCTTCAACTGCTTATGGTACAAGCTATTATACTGCTTTTGATTTATCAAATGAAATAAGATTATCAAGCGGAATTACATATGAAAGAATTGAAAAATTTTCATCAGTTGGTTGGATGAATATAAATGTTGTTCGTGCAAATTTAAATGATGAATATACAAAAATATCACCTTTAACAAGTAAGGACGGCTCTTCGAATAAAGCAACCTTAAGTTCCATGATTAAATCATCAGGAGCTATTGCAGGAGTTAATGGAGATTATTTTTTAACTACACCGGGTGTACCTACATATTCCTATGGAGCTTTAATAAAAGATGGAAATATGATATCTTCGCCTTTACCATATAATAATCCAATACAATATCCAACGGTATCACGTTTATTAGATGGAACTTTAGATATTTCTGTATTAAATCCTAAAATGACTTTGTACGGAACTGACGGGGCATCTTTTAATGTAGCAGTTTACAATAAAACATCGGGACTTTATTGGGGACCTATTATTCTAACAACTGATTGGGACGACATGTCCATAGGTTATGATGGTAAAAATGATATCGTAGAAGTTGTAGTAGTTAACAATATGGTTACTGATGTCAGATTTAACAAGCCTGCAACTGTTATTCCAAAAGAAGGTTTTGTAATAGCAAGCACTGGTCCAACTACAATAGCTAAACTTAAAAGTTCATTTGAAATAGGCAAACAAACTTCTTTAAATATTGAACTTGATTTTAAACAAAATGATATAGAATTTGCTTTTGGTGCATTAAATTATTTAGTTAAAGATGGTGTCACAAATGACATTAGCTCAGAAGCTTTAGGTATGAATCCTCGAACTGCTATAGGATTTAATAAGGACAATACAGAAATGATTTTTGTTACTGTGGATGGACGTAACAAAGACATTGATGGCTTAAAACAAACTGAACTTTCAGAATTATTAATAGAACTTGGTTGTCATAATGCAGTAAACATGGATGGTGGAGGATCCACTACTATGGGAGTTGATTTTTTAAACAATGCAAATGTAACAATTGTTAATATACCGTCTGACGGCAGAGAAAGAGCATTGGCATCTGGAGTTGGAGTTTTTAATACAGCACCTGATAGTAGCAATGTTAATACTCTTGAATTTAATTTAACTAATAATAAAGTATTCAACCTAACTGAACTTCCATTAAGCTTAAAGGCATATAATGAATATTATGCTCCTGTTGAACTTAATACTACTATAACATACAAGATATCTCCTTCAACAGCTGGAACAGTGAAAAATAATATTTTTTATCCTAAAACAACGGGTAAAGCTACTATAACTGCCACAGTTGGTACTACTACAGCTACTACCATTATAGATGTTTTGGATAAACCAATAGATTTAAAATTTAATGATGATAATTTAGTTTTAAGTCATAAAGAAAAGCACACATTAGGAAATATAGTTGGTATTGATCAATATGGCAATACTGCTATCATTCCTTCAAATTATATTAAATATTCATATAGAAACAAAGTTGGCGAAGTAGTTAATGGTGTATTCACAGCATCTGAAGCTAACAACACCGGCGCTATTACCGCAAGTTTTGGAGCAGCTGTTGAAAATATAAATGTAAAGGTTGGTTATAAATTTAAAACTCTTAATCGTTTTGAAAATTTAAATAATTTAAAACTGACTCTTTATCCAACAAATTCATCAGGAAGTTTAAAAATATCAAATAGCTTTGTAAAAGAAGGTTCAAATTCATTGAAACTTGATTATGATTTTACTAAAATGACTGATCAAAGCATTGCTTTTATTGACTTTACAAATGATGGAACCGGAATTAAACTTTCAGACAAGCCAAAAGCCATTGGAATGTGGGTATACGGTGATGGCAAAAACCATTGGTTGAGAAGTAGAATTACAGATGCAAATGGTAAAGAAACAAAGCTTACATTTGCTGAGGTTGTAGATTGGACAGGATGGAAATGGGTTGAAGCAAAAATACCTACGGGAGTTTTATACCCAATTAAATTAAACAATATATATCTTGCTGAAATCAATGAAACAAGAAAAGATGCTGGAACTATTTATTTAGATAATTTAAGAGTGATGTATGAGCCAAGCGACAAAAACTTGAGTTTAAAACAAGAAACTAAATTTGTTGACGCATTGGACGTAACTTCAATTAGCTCATTCACTGAAAAATTAACTATAACACCTTCTTCAAAGCAAATAGTTAATTCAAAAGGAAATGTATTACAAAATGGAAATTCTAACATCATATATTTTGATGGTATAATTTCAAATGGTACTATGAGCGCATCAAATTCTATGATGTGGAACAATATTAAAAGCATGATAAATTATGATGATAAAGTTTTAGTATTGAACATGAATGCAAGCCTTGAGAGTATATACGATGAAAGAGAAATTAAAATACTCGATGAGATTTTAAAGCAAGCTTCTGTCTCAAATGATGTTTATGTTATATGGCAAGGCTCTGAAGAAGGAATATATATAAAGGATAAAGTAAGATATATTTCTTATGACGACTCATTACAAATAGGAATTAAAGATAATCAAGTTACGTACAAAAACTAAAGAATACGTATTTGTTATAAAAATGTTTAAATTTACATAATTTGGATATAATTATAATGAAATCTTAACTAAAGAATAATGAGGTGTAATATGTGGAAAGAATTTAAGGAATTTGCTTTTAAAGGCAATGTATTGGATTTAGCAATAGGTGTTATCATAGGTGGTGCTTTTGGTAAAATCGTTACTTCAATAGTAAATGATATCATAATGCCAGTATTTGGATACATAACATCTGGAATGGACTTTAAAACTATGAAAAAAGTTTTAAGCCCGGCTGTTATGGAAGGTGATAAAGTTATTAAACCTGAAGCAGCAATAATGTATGGTAATTTCATTCAAAATATTGTTGACTTTTTAATTATAGCATTTTCTATATTTGTAATTATTAAACTTATTAATAAAGCAAAAGAAAAACAGAAAAAAGAAGAAGCACAAGCTGCTCAAGTTACTGAACAAAAAAAGGGTCCTACACAGGAAGAACTTCTTGTAGAAATAAGAGATTTATTGAAAAACAAATAAATAAATACGAAAGTGCTATATTTATAGCACTTTCTTTTTATTTTTAACTGATTTACCTTGAATTTTTTTAATTTTCTGTTAAAATAATTCTTAGTTAATAAATTTTT
>JARBUP010000171.1 GCA_029239575.1 Bacillota bacterium | reverse complement strand
GCACTTACCATCTTGCCTGTTACAAGCGTTCCAGGTTTTAAATTAAATTCTTCTCCTAATGCAGCTCTGATAGCAGGTGCTGTTTGCACTACAACTATTTTATCCTTTGAATTTATATGATCCCATACTTCCCCTGTATAATTTACTTCAGTCAATGCAGCGGTAGGGCATACTGCTACACATTGCCCACAAAATGTACAATTTGATTTATTTATAGGCTCATTAAAAGCAGGAGCAACATTAGTTGTAAATCCTCTGTTAATTCCAGAAAGCACATTACATTGTTGAACTTCATTGCACATTGTCTCACAACGCCTACAAAGTATGCATTTATCCATATTTCTTATAATGGAATAACTTGAATTGTCAATCGGGTACTGAGCTCTTTTACCTTGATATTTAATTTCTCTAATATCTAATTCTGCTGCTAAAGATTGAAGTTCACAACGAAGATTTTTTTCGCAAAGCAAACATTCTTTAGGATGATTTGAAAGATAAAGTTCCACTATAGTTCTTCGAGCTTTAATAGTTCTTATAGAATTTGTTTTAACAACCATTCCATCTGACACGGGAGTGGAACAAGCTGGAGCTAGATTTCTGCGTCCTTCTACTTCTACAACACATACCCTGCATGAACCAGGATCATTTATAGTTACATCATCGTTAAGTTTGAAGTGACATAAAGTTGGTATATGAATGTCAATGCTTTCAGCAGCCCTTAAAATAGTAGTGCCTTCAGGTACCTTTGTTTTTTTATCATTTATTGTTACATTTAATGATTTCATATTTATCACCTCTTCCTTTTACTTTCTTATAATGGCACTAACAGGACAAACTTCATAACAAGAACCACATTTAATGCATCTTTCCTGATCGATGACATGGAGTTCTTTAAATTTACCGTGAATGCATGTAACTGGACAAATTTTGGCACAACGAGTGCATCCAATGCATTTATCAGTTATTTCATACATAAGTAATTCTTTACATACGCCGGCTGGGCACTTTCGATCTCTTATATGAGAAACAAATTCATCTTCAAAATACTTTAGAGTGCTTAGAATTGGATTTGGAGATGTTTGACCAAGTCCGCAAAGAGAAGTATCTTTAACAATTTCAGCAAGCTCCTTCAAATTATCTAAATCTCTCTCTGTTGCCCTACCTTTTGTAATATTTTCTAAAATTTCAAAGAGTCTTGTATTTCCTATTCTACAAGGTGTACATTTGCCGCATGATTCTTCTAAAGAAAATTCAAGATAGAATTTTGCAATATCTACCATGCAATTGTCTTCATCCATAACAATCATCCCACCTGACCCCATCATAGAACCTATAGAATTTAAAGATTCATAATCTATTGGCGTATCCAAAAGCTCAGCAGGAATACATCCTCCAGAAGGTCCACCTGTTTGAACAGCTTTGAACTTACGCCCATTTTTAACGCCACCACCAATATCGTATATAATTTCTCTTAATGTAGTTCCCATTGGGACTTCAACTAATCCAACATTATTAATTTTGCCTGCTAAAGCAAAAACTTTAGTTCCTTTTGATGTTTCCGTTCCTATACTGCTAAACCATTCCCATCCTTTATTTATAATAGCAGGAATACAAGCTAATGTTTCTACATTGTTAACAATAGTTGGTTTATCCCATAATCCACTTTCTGCAGGGAAAGGTGGTTTATTTTGTGGTTCACCTCGATACCCTTCTATAGAATGAATAAGAGATGTTTCTTCACCACAAACAAATGCACCAGCACCATATTTTAATTTTATATCAAAACTAAAGTCAGTTCCTAAAATATTGTTACCTAAAAAGCCACATTCTCGAGATTGATTAATTGCTATTCTAAGTCTATGAATGGCCAATGGATACTCTGCTCTAATATATATATAACCTTCGGATGCACCTATTGCGTATCCTGCAATTGCCATAGCTTCTAACACGCTATGAGGATCACCTTCTAAAATGGATCGGTCCATAAAAGCACCCGGATCTCCTTCATCTGCATTACATATGATATATTTTTGTGAAGAATCATATTTCTTAGCAAAAGACCATTTTGTACCTGTAGGAAAACCACCGCCACCGCGCCCTCTAAGTTTGGAATCTGAAATTAATTTTATAATTTCATCTTGTGACATTTCAGTAATAACTTTACCCAATGCCATATAACCTTCTTCAGCAATTGACTCGCTTATATCTTCTGGATTTATGAGTCCACAATTTCTAAGTGCAATTCTTTCCTGCTTTTTATAAAAAGACATTTCATCCTGTTTATTTACTTTTAGTTTTGTAGACGGTTCTTCATACAACAACCTATCAATTATTTTTCCTTTAATTAAATGTTGCTGTACTATTTCTTCAACATCATCTACTTTTACTTGAATATAAAATACATCGTCAGGATAAACTTTTACAATAGGTCCTTTTTCACAAAAACCAAAGCAACCTGTTATATGTACTTTTACTTCATTAGATAGACCTGATTCTTTTATTTTTTCATTTAATTTATCAACAGTAATTTGACTTTCAGCTGATTGACATCCGGTTCCTCCACAAACTAATATTTCACGTTTGTGAATAATATTTTCTTCATGAGACAATTTTCTAAGATTAAGCAATTCCACAAAATTCTCATGATATTTCTTAAGTTCTTGAAAAGAATTAATTTTATCCAAGGTTAAATACTCCTTTCTCTATAAAAAATTTATTATTACTCTGAGTACTCTTCTAAAATTTTAATTACATCATTAGTTTTGAAATGACCATAAACTTTGCCGTTAACGGTTACTATTGGAGCAAGTCCGCACGCTCCTACACATCTAAGTGTTTCAATAGTATATTTTTTATCCGGTGTAGTTTCTCCCGTTGTTATTTTAAGCCTTCTTTCAAATTCACCTAAAATGTCCGCAGCTCCTCGTACAAAACAAGCTGTCCCTGTGCAAATACTTATAACATATTTACCCCTAGGCTCTGTGGTGAAGTATGAGTAAAAGGATACAACGCCATATACCGAAGATGTAGAAATATGCAATTTTTCACCCACAAAATCCTGAACTTCTTCAGGGAGATAACCAAAAATTTCTTGAGCCTTATGTAAAACTTCAATTAAAGAACCGCGGTCAATAGGTACAGTTTTAATAAACTCTTCTAATTCTTTAAACTTTTCATTAGGTAAGGTATTTGAACTCACAATACAAGCCTCCTTTTTATTTGTATAATTGTTTATCAATCAATAATGTTTCCAATATTTAATAATATATCCGATTGAGGTACTAATAAATTCATTAAATTATTACTTATTAAAAATGCTAAACTTATGTTATTATAAGGTTAAAAGTTTTAATATAAATTCGAGGTAATTATGATTAAATTTGAAAAAAATAATGAACTAAATATAGCTATGAAAAACCTAATAAATTCAATGGTTGATGCCAATGACTATATAACTGCTATTTTAAATTATAACGAAGATATACTTACTCCTAAGAAAGAAAAAGAACTCAAAGAAATACTAAAGAAATATAATGTTAATTTTGATAGTTTAAAATATGATACAAAAATTTTAACCGACAATCCATATTTTAGAGATATCAAATTAAATTACGTAGATTCAGATACGGTGAATTATGATAATATAAATATTAAAAAAAGGACATTAATGAGCATGAATTTTCATGAGCCTATGGGAAAATATCTTTTCCACCACCACCCTATAGGATACTTTGAAACAGATGTTCAAATGCCAGTTTTGATGCAAGGAAGTACAGTTTGGATGTCTCCTGCAATAAGTGAAATGGAAAGCATGAAGGATGGAATAAATAAAGGTCATGGAAAATGTCTGGCTATGGGTCTTGGAATCGGATTTCTTCCCTACTCTTGGCTGCTAAAAGACGAAATAAAAGAAGTAACTGTTGTTGAATTTAATAAAGACGTTATAGACTTATTTGAAAATTACATTAGACCTCAGTTTAAAACTGATAAAAAACTTGAGATAATCCACGGTGATGCCATAGAATACTATAATGAAGAATTTCTTAATAAATTTGATTATGTATATGTTGACTTTTGGGAATCTACGGACGACGGTTTAAAATCACTGACAAAACTTATGGAAAAAAATATAAATTTGCCCCATGTAGATTATTGGATAGAAAACTCCATACTTTACGATGTAAAATATATGGTTGCACCATATCTTAATGCTATTTACTCAGGAAAAAGTGTAACAGATTTCATTTCATCCATTGACATAGATTTAAAGGAACTTGCAAAAAAAGTAAATAGATACTTTAAAACAAGAAATGATGTAATTAAAACAGAAGATGAATTGCTGAAAATAATTCATGGAAAAGATGTGTTACGAAATATACTTGCTCAGTAATTATAATTTTTTAGAAAATTTTAATTAGAATTTATATCAAAAAGCATGTTAATTTCATTAATTAACATGCTTTCTTTATATGTAAATTATTTTATAATAATATCGATTATATAAAAATTTCAATTTAAATATTTACAAATTCATTCATAAATTAGGCTACATAAAATTGATTTTATAATTTTTTTACAAATTCAGATTTTAATTTCATAGCTCCAAAACCATCCACTTTACAATCAATATTATGATCCCCTTCAACTAATCGTATAGTCTTTACTTTTGTACCTATTTTAATAGATGATGAACTACCTTTTACTTTAAGGTCTTTAATTACTGTAACACTATCTCCATCATTTAATATATTACCATTGGCATCTTTAACTGTAAGTATATTTTCAGTGCTTTCATTTTGTGATTCTATTGACCACTCATGTCCACATTCAGGGCATACAAATAAACCTCTATCTTCATATGTATATTCCGAATTACATATTGGACAATTTGATAAGTTTGACATTTTTATTCCTCTACTTTCTATTGCTACTCATATAATAGGCCTATTCTAACATAATCATATTTTTTAAACAACATCTTTTTGCGGTTTTATTAACTTATAAAAGACGGTAATAATAATTATAGCGGTGTATTTACTTCTCAAACTAAATTGTGGGTAAAAGCTACATTGTATTTTCTACTGCAGTTTTAATTATTTCGTAAAATTTCACAAAAAGCAATTGAACTGATAAATAATGCAAAATCTTAATATTTAATTTTTATAATTATTATTAATTCATTTTTAATTTTTTATAATCATATTATGCTATAATTTGAATAATTTATAATATAAATAAATGAGGAGTTGATTTCTAATGTCAAGAGTTTTAAAATCCAACACTTTGACTTTAACCGGTCAAGGTCAAGTATCACCAGTTCCAAATGAAGTGATAATAAGATTAGGGGTTCAAACAACAGGAGAAAATCTAATTCAAGTTCAATCTGAAAATGCCAGAATAAGTCAATCCATCCTTCAATCACTACAACGAATGGGCATTAATGATACTAAAACATTTCAATATTCAATTTTTAAAAACTACGATTATGAAGACGGAAAACAAATAGATAGAGGTTATACAGTTAGAAATATATTTGAAATAAAAACTAATAATATAGAACAAGCTGGAAGAATTATAGATACAGCCGTTAATGCTGGGGCAAATATAGTAGATTTTATTTCATTTGATATTTCTAACCGTGAATTTTATTATCAGCAAGCATTAAATTTAGCTATTTATAATGCTATTCAAAAGGCAAAATCAATTTTTATGAACTTAGGTATAAAAGTTGAGCCTTTTCCAACAAGTATCGTTGAAAACAGTACTTCATTCATACCATATCAAACATTTCAACGTGAATCTTTAGCATCAACCCCTATAGTACCTGGCAACATACAAATAGAATCATCTGTAACAGTTGAATTTTCTTATTAATTTTTTAAAAATAATGTAAGCTTATTAATTTTTATCCAAGAATAAAATGTCTCTTATTTATAATACTAATAAAAACATATTTTAAAAGGAAGGACAAAATATGAAAAATAACAAAAACAGAATGAGAGATAGAGAAAAAAGCAATTCAGATCTTAGAAAAATAGATCCTAAAAATAATGCAGATGTAGGAATTATCAATGGTCAAATTATAGGTGTTCATGAATCAAAACATGAAAAAAGTAGACCTGAAATTAAAGCTAAAAGAGATTAAACCAATAAACTAAACAGCGATTAAGATTTTCTTAATCGCTGTTTGTATTA
>JARBUP010000170.1 GCA_029239575.1 Bacillota bacterium | reverse complement strand
TGTTGGTACATTTTTGCCTATGAAATCTGCGCGTATTGGAAGTTCTCTGTGACCTCTGTCAATTAATACAGCTAATTCTACATTGTTAGGTCTTCCTTGGTCAACAATAGCGTCCAATGCCGCTCTTACTGTTCTTCCTGTATAAAGAACATCATCTACTAAAATAACTGTTTTATTTTTAATGTCGTATTTAAAATTTTCAACTGAAACAGGCGCTTCTTTATCTTTTTCATAATCATCTCTGTAATATGTAACATCTAATGGAAAAACAGGTACAGTGGAACCTTCTATTTCTTCTATTTTTGAAGAAAGTTTCAAAGCCAAAGGCCATCCCCTTGTTTTAATACCAACAAGCACAATATTTTCTACACCTTTATTTTTTTCTATTATTTCATGTGCAATTCTGACTGTTGCTCTTTCAATTGCTTTTTCGTCCATTATTAATGCTTTTGTTTTCATAATACCATCCTTATGTATAATATTTATTTTTAATAAACATGCTAATATGAGCGCGTTAATTTATTTAATACTTTTGTAAAATAATCTGGAAGTTCTGAATCAAATTCTATGTACTCTTTTTTAGTTGGATGAAAAAATCCAAGAGTTTTAGAATGAAGGAGCTGCCCATTTAAGTTAAATATGTTTTTTGCTCTTCCATACACATCGTCTCCTACAACCGGATGACCTATATATTTCATATGAACTCTTATTTGATGTGTTCTTCCAGTTTCAAGCTTCAATTTTACTAATGTGTATTGACCAAATCTTTCTATAACCCAAAAATTCGTTATAGCTTCTTTACTGTTTTTACTTGTAACAGTTCTTTTTTTTCTATCTTTATCGCTTCTGCCTAAAGGGGCATTTATCACACCATTATCTTCTTTAATATTTCCTTCTACTAAAGCATAATAAATTCTATTTATAGAATGTTCTTTTAAACAAGCTGCTAAATAATTATGGGATTTATCATTTTTAGCTACTATCATTAATCCAGAAGTATTTTTATCAAGCCTATGAACTATGCCCGGTCGCATTATTCCATTTATTGCTGATAAATTTTTCAAATGATACATGAGACCATTTACTAAAGTCCCCGAATAATGTCCTGGTGCTGGGTGAACAACCATGCCCTGTGGCTTGTTTATTACTGCTAAATCATCATCTTCATAAACTATTGGAATATTTATATTTTCTGGTTCAATATTTAAAATTTCAGGGGGGGGTAAAATTATTTTTATTTCATCCTGAAATTTTGTTTTATAATTGGATTTTATATTTTTGCCATTGACAGTTATATTTTTATCTTCAATAAGCTTTTGAACTGAATTTCTTGACAAATCTACTATGTTTTTAGAAATATATGAATCTATTCTTTCATTATCTGATTGAGAAATTAAAATTATTTCAGAATTTTCGGCTTCATCAGATTCATATAAATCATCTAAATCTTCTAAATCTTCTAAATCTCCATCATAATTCAAATCATTTTTACTTGTTAAATTATTTATTTCTAAATTATTGTTTTCATTTTTTATTTCATCCATTAATTTCACTTCTTTCGAACTTGTTAAATAATATTAAAAATATAAGAATTATAGTTCCAACAACTACACAACTATCAGCTATATTAAAAACTGGAAAGTCATATATTTTTCCAAACCTAACATCTATAAAATCAACAACATATCCAAGTTTTATCCTATCAATTAAATTACCTATAGCACCACCTGCAATTAAAACAAAAGACAATTTAGTAAGTTTTGTTATGTTTTTATTATAAAAAAACATATAAAATAATACAGCCATCATAATTACAGTCATAATTATAAAAAACCATTGTTTGTTTTGAAGTATACCAAAAGCAGCCCCTCTGTTTTCCACATAGGAGAATCTTAAAAAATCACCTAAAATTTTAATAGTGCTACCATCTTTTAAAATTTCTACTGCTTTTAATTTAGTAATTTGATCTAAAAAAATTGAAAACGCGAAAACTACTCCAAATATTATATTCATACTAAGTTACCTCTCTATATTAAACATAATGTTTAATTTCAATTTTATTTTTTCCTGATTTAGTTAAACCCATAAGTTTTGATATTTTAAATCTTCCAAATTTCCGAACAGATAGCATATCATTTTCTTTAACTAAATATGTCACACGTTCCTCTACAACATAATTTACTTTAACATCGCCAGAATTAATCAATGATGTTGCAATGTCCCTTGATTTATTTGTAATATGTTTTAAAATATTATCAAGGCGCAAGGATGATGATGTAATATTTAAAATTTCATGTTTTTGTTCTTTGTAAGCTATTTCATCTGCTTTAAGTATTTCAAATTCTATTTTGCTATTACCTATTTTCTCTAAATTATAAATTATATAATCAACTATATCCTTGTGCACAACTATATCAGCAAAATCTTCATACACAAAAATATCACCTGTTTTATTTCTGTCTATTCCTAGAGACATGAGTGATCCCAGATAATCTTTATGATCTAAAATTTTAAATTTTGATTTATTTTTTATTCTAATGCCAGCTATATAATCATCTGCATTAACTCTTTCCAAATAATCAGGGTACAAAATGAAAACTTTCCTCTCACCATATTCGTATGAGGGGAAAAGTTCATAATTTATATTAAAATTATTAATTAATGGCACACTTAATTCTGCCACATAAGGATTTATAAATTCTGTAAGGGCAGGACTAAAGTTTTTATTGACGTAGCTTATCTTATCTTGAATTTTTTTAACTACTATCTTAGATTCTTCATCTTTAATAAAATCATAATATTTTTCTAAATTAACATTTTTCATTTTACATTTAACCCTAAAGAGCCCTAATTAAAGAAGCAATTAAATCTAATAATACAAATGCTAATATAGGAGAAAAATCAAACATTCCGTTGCCTAAACCTACTCTGTCTAAAATCGCTCTACATGGAGCCATAATAGGCTCCGTCATTTGATAAACAAATTCAGCTATTTTAGATGATCTAAGGGTAGGGAAAAATGATAGCAGAACTCTTACTAATATTAAAGAATCTATTAGTCTTATAAGAATAGTAAGAGCCTCTTTAATTATATACATATATTCACCTATTGTTTATTATAAAAATAATTCCTTTCAAATCTCTCTCCAAGTCTACCATCTATTTGAACATTGTTTGGTGCAATAACAAAAATTCCGCTTGATACTTTTTGAATACTTGCTTCTAAAGAATAAACAGCACCTTTAACAAATTCAAATATTTGTTTTTGATCTTCTAATTCTAAACCTTCAATATTTAATACAACAACTTTACGGTTTTTTATTTCATCAACAGCTTTTGTACAATCTTCGTATTTTTGTGGTTCACAAATAAATACTTTCATATCTGAATTCGAATGTACTTTTATAACATTGTTTTTTCTATTAAATGTTTCTACTTTTTCATTTTTATTATCCATTCTACCTTCACTCTTAATTTCTTCTTCGTAATCTTCTTCTTCTTCTTCAAACTCTGACATACCTATAAAATCCTTAACCTTATCCATCATTCCCATTTTCGTTCCTCCTTTAAATTAATACCCTTTTTTAGTATAATCTCTTGCTCCAAATATAGCAGTACCTATTCTAACTATATTTGAGCCTTCTTCAATTGCTATTTCAAAATCATTTGTCATTCCCATGGACAAATATTTCATTTCTGTATTTCTTAAATTTATATTTGAAATATTATTATATATTTCTTTCATTTTTTTAAAAACCCATCTTACATCTTCAGGATTTTCTGCATATGGAGCTACAGTCATAAGCCCTAAAACTTTAATATGTTCAAATTGTTCTAAGCTTTTCACAAATTCTATTACATTTTCATCGCTTATTCCAAATTTGCTTTCTTCTTCCCCAATATTTAATTCAATTAGCACATTTGAAATTAAATTGTGTTGTGCTGCTCTTTTATTTATTTCATTAGCTAATTCTAAATTTTCAACTGAATGAATTAAATTTACTTTGTCTATTATGTACTTTACTTTATTTTTTTGCAAATGACCTATCATATGCCAATTAACATTTGAATTTAAATTTAAATTATCGAACTGTTCATATTTGTTTGTTATTTCTTGTACACGGTTTTCACCAAGATTATTAACACCTGCTTCAACTGCTTCTTTAGCTTTTTCCCAATCAACAGTTTTAGAAACTGCTATTAAAATTATGTCTTCTGATTTTCTACCTGATTTTTCAGCTGCAACTTTTATTTTTTCTAAAATATTATCTATATTTTCTTTAATGTCCACAAAATACCTCCTAATCTACAATTTGACCTTCTGTTATCTTATCAGGTCTTAAAATTATATTATCATAGATCTTTATTGTTTCATATTTTTTGTCATTTATGTCTATTGTATTTCTTTGTTTTTCACTGACGTATGATCCTTCAGATACAATTGCAGTATTTGCATCTTCTCCTAAAATTTTTACAGGCATAAATTTAACAATATTGCTTGCATCTTTTACATAAACACCTTTAATACCATCTTTGTCCACAAGCGATTTTGTCTCAATTTTCAAGCCTTCATGCAAGTCAGTTATTAATTGTAAATCAACATAACGTTTATCATATATAACATTAAAAAAGTCATCGAAATATAGTATTAATGTTGATTGGTCACTTCCATAATTAATTTTTTCTATGTAACCCCATATATCATTAGCTACGCCTTCATTAACAACTCTTACTTTAATATATTTTTTTTCTTCAAACAATTTAGCAAAATCATTGCTCAGTGTAACTGCCATATAGTAATTAAAATTTCTAATTATTTTATAAAGCGAATCTCCACTTTTAACAGAAGAAACTTGTTTCATATCAGTTATTGTATATTCGTTTAATACAGTGTTGTTTGGCATCATATTATATATATTGTCAAATGTGTAAACATTTTCTAATCCGTCTATTTTATATGATAAAATTCCTGCCCGCAGTGAATAACATGGAACTTTATTTGTGTTTAAACTATTAGTTAAATTTTTTTTCATATTACTTAGTTGCGTTAAAGTGTATTCATGGTATGGATTTTCTAAATTTTTATCTGCATTAATATTAGAAACAGTCTCATACATATTTTCATAATTTTTATTTATTATACTATTTTGTATATCTTGAATTTCATCATTATTTTCATTAGTTGTAGCATTTGCAACTAATGAGTCACTATTTCCATTATTCTCACTACTATTTTCAGTTTTTTTATTTATTGCTTCTTCAATTTGAGATAGCTGTGCTTTAATTTCTGAAGAATTTGAACTCGAATTAATATCTTCTATTAAAAGACCTTGATTTACTTTAGCCCCTTCTTCTTGGTGAAACGTTATATTTCCATCCACAGTTGAAGAATATACTTTTTCGTCTTTAACAACGATTCCTTTTGTTTCAATAATATTTTCTAATGTGCCTTTTTCGACAATCATTATATCTACTGCATCGCTTTTACTTTGAAAAACATATATTGCAATAATTACTGCGACAAAAGAAAACAAAAAATTCTTAAATCCAAAGTTTCTTTTAGATTTTTTAGCCATTTCTCTTTTGCCTCCATTTTTATAATGTACATTTTATTGAGCCATCATCCCATACTTCGTAGTAATTTACAATAAAATATTCTTATTACATTAAATGATAATGGTGTTATATTAACCAGCATAACTTATAATTTAAACCCATAGTCACAAGTGACTTTTGGGAAGATAATCATATTATAACACAATTTTAATAAATTTGGCAATAATTATATGCTATTTTTCAATTATTATTACAATTATTCCAATTTATTGTGACAATTTTTACATTTATTTATTTGCATTAAAAAAGAAGGTAAACCTCCTCAGACAATTGACAAACGGATATAGTGTCATTCTGAACGAAGTGAAGAATCTATTTATCACTAAAATAACAAGATCCTTCGCTATTGCTCAGGATGACAAAATTAAATAATACTTTGTCATCAAGCTGAGGAGGTAATCCTCCTTTTTAATTTTAATTTAAATAATTAAGAATATTATGCTGCCTTGACCATCATTAACAATTTTTTCAATTGTCTTTTTAAGTTTTTTCCTTGCATTTTCTGGCATACCTGTAAGTTTTGCTTCAAGCTGCTCTTCTGCTAAATTTGCAAGAGTTTTACCAAATATTTCTGCATCCCAAATACCT